>CAMAJC010000264.1 GCA_945835425.1 uncultured Clostridia bacterium | reverse complement strand
CGTAAAAAGATCATTTCTGCGCGCCTCCTTTCCCGTCAGCGGACTGCGGGTGCTTGGCTCTGATATTCTGGATGAGGATGCCGGCGACAGCGGCGGCGACGACATAAATGACCGGGGAAAGATTTGTAAAGACCGAGCCCAGCGCGACGATCAGGAAAATGACCAGTGTCCATTTATCGATGACCGCTTTTTTCCACAGCTTGATGACCGCGTTGAGGATCAGCACGCAGACGCAGACCCGGATGCCCGCAAAAGCGTGGATAACCACCGGATAATCGGAAAAGCCCTGCAGGAAAGCCGCGATGATGCTGATGATGACCATGGACGGGAAAACGACGCCGAGGGTCGCGACGATGCCGCCGATGATGCCTTTGCGCTTGGCGCCGATAAAGGTCGCGGTGTTGACAGCGATGATGCCGGGTGTGCACTGGCCGATGGCGTAATAGTCCGCCAGCTCCTCCTCGGTGACCCACTGCCGGTTGTCCACCAGTTCCCGCTGCAGAATCGGCAGCATGGCGTAACCGCCGCCGAAGGTCAGTCCGCCGATTCGGGCGAACAGAAGAAAAAGGGTTGCAAGTTCCTTCATGGATTGAAACATTCCTTTCGTAAAGTCTACCAGCAGTATACCACATTTTTGCGAAATTGTGAACCGGTCTGGTTATATCAATCCCGTATGCCTGCCCAATTTTTCTCATATAGACAGAGTCTTGTGCGGAATACAGGATATTTTCGCGGCGGGCTGAGGGCAGCCCGCCCTACCGATTGTTTCCGGGCAGAAATATATAATTAATCATCTTACAAATTTTCTTTTCTGCTCCCGCAAGTATATCTGTGTTACGATTATGAACTGTAGGGCGGGCTGCCCTCAGCCCGCCGCTGAATTTTACAATGTCTTCACCGTCAGAAAATCCAAAAAATCCCTCCGATTTAATAACAATATATAAAAAGAGGGTTGACAGGGGAGAAAAAGTCTGCTATTCTGAATTTATCATAGTCCGAATATCGGATGAGAAAGGAGCTTGTTTTATGTCGGCAAGAAAGTATGAGGTTTTCCCTGCTTAAACTGAATAGGGGCAAAACCGGAAAGTGCACCCTCTCAGAGGATATATTTGTGCTGTCCGAACGCCCATGAACGGTATCCTTTCCCATAAACTGTCTGCAACAGGAAGATAGGCTTATGAAAGGCTTATCTCCCTGTATTTTTATGCCCATTTTTCGGGAAGCTCTGTTTTTTTGCAGCACTTGTACGGTTTTTGGGGAAAGGCGGGAAACCTCGGTGATGAAAGGAGCGTATCTGTTATGAAAATGCAATCAATAAACAAACTGCCCATTATCAGGAGGAATTCCCTTGAAAAAATATTATACCGGGAAAAACCCGGACGAGCGACCCTTTACCTGTAAGGTCTGCGGAAATCTGGTCACGCCGGATGGCGCCGGAACCGAACACCGCAACCACTGTCCCCATTGCCTGAGAAGCCTGCATCTGGACGACATTCCCGGCGACCGCGCGGCCGGATGCGGCGGCGTCATGGACCCGATCGGGGTCTGGGTGCGGAAAGGCGGAGAATGGGCGATCATTCACCGCTGCTGCCGCTGCGGGCATCTCAGCTCCAACCGGACCGCCGCGGACGATAACCCCGTGGCGCTCTTATCCCTGGCGGCAAAACCGCTGGCCTCACCGCCGTTCCCGCTGCATTTGATGGAACAGATGGCAAACCGGCTGGACGGAGCGAAAGGAGGCTGCGAAGATGAAAACTGATCTGCGCCTTTATGGATTTATGGGAGAAACAGAACCCGAAAGCGGCCTGCTCCCGGCAGTCGTTTTGTCCCAGCAGAAGGACCTTTACCGGGTCATCTGCGAAAACGGGGAGACGTCCGCCCGGGTATCCGGCAAGCTGCGGTTTGCGGCCGAGCGCCCGGAAGATTTCCCGACGGTCGGTGACCATCTGCTGATTGATTATCAGCGGGACGGGGAAAGCCGCATCGAAAAGCTGCTGCCCAGACGTTCCGCCTTCCAGCGCCTTGACCCGTCCTCGTCCGGCCACGCGGCCCAGACGGCGGCGGCAAATTTCGACTATGTTTTTGTTATGCAGTCGCTCAATCAGGATTTTAACCCGCGCCGTCTGGAACGGTACCTGACCCTCGGCTGGCAGAGCGGCGGCACACCGGTCGTGCTGCTGACCAAACTGGACCTCTGCGGCGATCCGGAGCTGATGATCGCCCAGGCCTGCGCACTGGCTGCCGGTGTGGACGTCCTGCCGGTCAGCGCCGTAACAGGCGAAGGACTGGAGGAAGTGCGCGCCCTGCTGGCGCCGGGAAAGACGGCCGTTTTCCTCGGCTCGTCCGGCGTCGGCAAGTCCAGCCTCGTCAACGCCCTGATGGGCAGCGAAGTCATGGACACCGGCGGCATCCGTCAGGATGATGATAAAGGCCGCCATACGACCACCTATCGCCAGCTGCTTCTGCTGCCGACCGGCGGCTGCGTCATTGACACGCCCGGGATGCGGGAACTGGGGATGTGGGACGTCCGCGGTGGTCTGGAGGAGAGCTTTGCCGACGTGACCCGGTTTTTGGGACAGTGCCGCTTCTCCGACTGCACCCACGGCAACGAACCGGGCTGCGCCATCTGGGAGGCAATCCGGGACGGCCAGCTTTCCCGCACCCGCTGGGACAGCTACCGCAAGCTGCAAAAGGAGGCAAAGTACGCCGATGACAAGGAGGCGTTTCTCCGCGACCGCCAGCAAAAGCATAAATCCATCGCCAAATACCAGCGCACCCTCAAAAAGAGCGGCAAAGTCAAATACTGATCAGAGAGGTGCATTCTCAATATGTTGATTACCCAAGATAACCTCACAATCCGCAGCGCGGAAGTCCGCGACGCGCAGATTTTGACCGACTGGTGGAACGACGGCGCGGTCATGGCCCATGCTGGTTTCCCGAACGGCCTTGGTCAGACGGTCGAAGAAACGCTCCGCCAGATCAAGCGCAATGAGACCCATCTCTCCCAGCGCTGCATCATCGAAATCGACGGCAAACCGGCAGGCGAGATGTCTTTCGGTTTGCTCGACGGCGGCGCCGCGGAGATCGGCATCAAAATCTGCGACCCGGCCTGCCAGAACCACGGATACGGAACAAAGCTTTTGCGTATGCTGATTGATTATCTGTTTTATGACCCGCAGCTGAATGCCGCGTTTCCTGTCCAGAAAATCATCCTCGACACCAACCTGAAAAATACCCGCGCCCAGCATGTCTATGAAAAATTGGGTTTTACCCGCCTGCGTGTCAATATCCATGCCTGGCAGGATCAGCTTGGCGAGTGGCAGGACAG
>CAMAJC010000263.1 GCA_945835425.1 uncultured Clostridia bacterium | reverse complement strand
GTTGGCCAGGTTCTCCAGCTTCTCGATGTCGCCGTCCTCGCCCTTGCCCTCGACGATGCGCTCGAGGATCTCGAGCATGCGGCGGGTGCCGATGCGGCACGGCGCGCACTTGCCGCAGGACTCGTCGACGGTGAAGTCGAGGAAGAAGCGGGCGATGTCGACCATGCAGTTGTCCTCGTCCATGACGATCATGCCGCCGGAGCCCATCATGGAGCCGATGGCGGTCAGGTTGTCATAGTCGATCTTGATGTCCAGATGGCTGGCCGGGATGCAGCCGCCGGACGGGCCGCCGGTCTGCGCCGCCTTGAACTTCTTGCCGTTCGGGCAGCCGCCGCCGATGTCGTAGATGATCTCGCGCAGGGTGGTGCCCATCGGCACCTCCACCAGGCCGGTGTTGTTGATCTTGCCGCCCAGGGCGAAGACCTTGGTGCCCTTGGACTTCTCGGTGCCCATGGAGGCGAACCAGTCAGCGCCCTTGAGGATGATCTGGGGAACGTTTGCGTAGGTCTCAACGTTGTTCAGAATGGTGGGTTTCTGGAACAGGCCCTTGACAGCGGGGAACGGAGGACGGGGACGGGGCTCGCCGCGGTGGCCTTCGATGGAGGTCATCAGAGCGGTTTCCTCGCCGCAGACGAATGCGCCTGCGCCCAGACGGAGGTCGATGTCAAAGTCGAAGCCGGTGCCGAAGATGTCTTTGCCCAGCAGGCCGTATTCTCTTGCCTGGTTGATGGCTACCTGCAGACGGTGTACGGCGATGGGGTACTCAGCACGGACATAGATATAGCCCTGGGAAGCGCCGATTGCATAGCCGGCGATCGCCATAGCTTCCAGAACGACGTGGGGGTCGCCCTCGAGGACGGAACGGTCCATGAATGCGCCGGGGTCGCCTTCGTCGGCGTTGCAGCATACATACTTCTGGTCAGCCTGGTTGGCAGCCGCGAAAGCCCATTTTCTGCCGGTGGGGAAGCCGGCGCCGCCGCGTCCGCGCAGACCGGAAGCGAGGATAGTATCAATAACCTGCTGCGGAGTCATTTCGGTCAGAACCTTGCCCAGAGCCTCATAACCGTCCACAGCGATGTACTCGTCGATGTTTTCAGGGTTGATAACGCCGCAGTTGCGCAGAGCAACACGGTGCTGTTTTGCATAGAACTGGGTCTCGTTCAGGGACTTGACGTTGTTGTCTTCCTGGACGGTCTCTTGGTAGAGCAGACGTTTTACGATACGGCCTTTGAGCAGATGCTCCTGTACGATCTCCGGAACGTCAGTGGGCTTGACTTCAGAATAGAAGGAGCCTTCCGGATAGATAATCATGATCGGGCCGAGGGCACACAGGCCGAAGCAACCGGTTTTAACAACTTTTACCTCGTCGGTCAGACCGGCTGCGGCGATTTCAGTTTCCAGTGCGTCGATGATTTGCTGGCTGTTGGAAGAGGAACATCCCGTGCCTCCACAAACCAGGACATGAGAACGATACATGAAGTTGCCTCCTTATTTTAATTTGCCGAGACTGCCGATGGTGTATTCATCTACGACATTGCCGTTGACGAGATGCTCGGTAACAATGCGGCCGACCTTGTCGGCGTTCATCTTAACATAAGTCGTGACCTTTCCGTCGGGCTGATAAACCTCGACGATGGGCTCATACTGGCAAAGACCGATGCAGCCGGTCTGGGTGATCATAACATTCTGCAGATCGCGTTTGGCAACCTCGTTGGTAAACGCGGTCAGGACGGGTCTTGCACCGGCAGCGATGCCGCAGGTCGCCATACCGACGACGACGCGGATTGCGTCGGGGGAATTTTCTTTCCGCAGATGCACGCCGTTTTTCGCGCGATCCCGGATTGCTCTAAGTTCTTCCAAACTCTTCATAAGAATCTATCCTTTCTGTATTTTCGGAACCTCTGTTTCACCTGTCTGAAGCAGGATTAGTTACTCTGAGTTTCCTGGGCTGTAAGCCCTGCTTCTCCTTCCTCCAGCGCCTCCAGGATAAAAACGGAGACCTCCGGAGAATTGAGGGGAATATCTTCCAGGACTTCTTTCAGTTCCCTGGTATCCAATGTAAAAGCTTTATCGTCCAGTGTGTGCTCATAAACGAAATCCATATCGGGATTCATGGTGATCAGCGTGTGGATGGTTCCGCACATGTCGCCGATCGGCAGCATATCGATATGGTCGGTATGATAAGTAGCCGTCGTGACAGTTCCTTTTCCCAGCTCAGACCGGATTGAGAAACTGCCGCCGGTTGCCTCCGCAGACATCTTGAAGAACGAAACGCCCAGCCCGACCTTGCGGGTGGTACGGGTCGTGAAAAAGGGGTCAATGACCCGCGCGACCTGTTCCTCCGACATACCGCAGCCGTCATCCGCTATGGAAATCATCAGATAGTGGTCTATTGTGCGCTGCGTGACGGTAATGGTGACCAGGGACGCTTTCGCACGGACCGAATTCTGCGCGATGTCCAAAACATTCAGAGAAAGCTCTTGCATAGCGGCCTGATCCTTTCCGGGATATTATGCGCCGAACTTGGCCAGGATCCCTTCGAGATCGTCCGGAACCAGCTTGCCGAAGACTTCGTCGTTAATGGTCATGACAGGGGCAAGGCCGCAGGCGCCTACGCAGCGGCATGCTTCCAGCGAGAACTTGCCGTCGGGGGTGCATTCGCCGCCGCCGATGCCGAGGATCTGCTGCAGCTTGTCATAAATCGTGCCGGAGCCCTTAACATAGCAGGCAGTGCCCAGACATACAGAAATCTTATACTGTCCTTTGGGGTAAAGAGAAAACTGTGCATAGAACGTTACAACGCCGTAAACTTCTTCCAGCGGGATGTCCAGAGCTTGGGCGATCGTCGTCTGCACTTCGATCGGCAGATAGCCGTAAAGCTCCTGCGCCTGCTGAAGGATCGGCATCAGTGCGCCGGGCTGGCCCTTATGCGCTTCAATGATCGCTTCGAGCTTTTTCTTTTGTTCCGGTGTGTCCTTAAAAAGGACGCCGGGCTTTTTGTTAGACATAAGATAAACCTCCTTATGGATTTGGGTGCTGTTTCCATTCCAAAAAAGAATGCCGGTGGCTGATGGGAATCAGTTCGGTAAGCAACGGCCCTGCGTATGAGCGCAGAAACACATATACTTTTTGACAAGTATACCATATTTTCCCCGAAATTTCTAGTACTATAGGCATACAACCTTTTTGTTAATTTTTGAACAGGTTTGACAAAAAAGTTTTTCGTCCTATAGAATCTATTGCATATGTTAAGAAAAATGTATATAATCATAGGTAATTACAAACCGGCTTTCGTTTAAAGAGCCATATGGATTTTTACATATTTGAAAATTACCTGGAACAG
>CAMAJC010000262.1 GCA_945835425.1 uncultured Clostridia bacterium | reverse complement strand
GACCTGGGGGGTCGCGCCCTACCGTATCAGGGAACGTTTCCGAAACCGTGCGTGCGTCCATGTAGGACACCCACCATCCTCCCTGCGCGGAAGGCATCATTTCATTCTCCCGACATTCATGTAATCTATCCGGCGCGTTCAGCGGGTGTATGTCCCTCCGGACCGAGGCCGTCGGTACGCGGCCGACCGTCGCGAATAAACGCGGTCCGTGACCGCTTCACTATTCATTGGTTTTCCAAGGCCATCACGCCTGTCTGGGGCAATCGGGGGAATAGAGCTGCATATACCGGGAGAAGAGCAGTTCGGTGCAGAGCTGGAGCTTATAATACCCGGCGCGCTTGGAGTCCTGCTGGCCGAGAAGGACGACCTCGTCAAACTGCTCCGCCAGTTCAGCGGAATGGTTCTGGGTAAAGAGGATGAGGGTGACGCCGCGGCTGCGGAGCTGTTCGATGACGCTGCGGCCCATGCCGGCCACATAGTTCCCGTCCACCGAGAAGAAAAGGGCGAGGTCGCCTTTCTGCATCGTCCGCGCGCGCTCCTCATGGTCCTCGACGAGGTCATAGGCTTCGGTGTACCGGCCGATGGAGAGAAAGAGAAACTGCAATTGCTTGGCCAGCAGCCCGGGCTGGAAGAAGCCGTAGAGGGTGACGTTTACGGCGTCATGAATCTGCCGCGCGACCCGGTCGAGCTGGGCAACGGACACCGTGTCTTTAAAGCGCAGCAGGGCGTCGGTCAGGTTCTCGGTATAAGCGGCGATGGCGGCCTCGTCGCCCTGGGCATAGGGCAGCTCGTCCCAGTAGTCCTTGACCGAGGCGCTGACGCTGTGGCGGTAATGGACGGTGGTCTGCTTGAGCTGGGCAAAGCTCTCGTACCCCAGCGAACGGACAAACCGGCTGACCGTCGCGATGGACGCGTAGCAGGCGGTGGCAATCGTCTGCACCGACAGCGAATCCAGCGTCATCAGGTTCGCGAGGAAATAGCGGGCTATGGTGCGGTTGGAGTCGATGTCCGCGGAGGAGTCGATGATGGACTGCAGCTGATGAATCAGGTCGCTGCGCATAAAATCCCTGCCTTTCTGTCTATGGCATAAAAGTCATTTCTATTATTATAGTACAAATTCCGCCGGGGTTCAAGGAAAATATCAAAACGCCGGGATTTGCCCATCAATTGACCGGATTTGATAAAAAAGTGAACGGCCTATCTTGTTTTTGCAGGCGGGCTATTGTAAAATAAGGGTAATAGTATAGCTTTTGCGCTCTGCGGAAAAACGGACGAAAGGATAAACAGCAGTATGGTTTTACATGATTTTTATACAGGGAACGCCTTTGACGCCTATACCTATTTCGGCGCGCATCCGACCGGAAACGGGGTTTGTTTCCGGGTCTATGCACCGGCGGCGGAGAAGGTCGCGCTGACCGGCGATTTTAACGGCTGGAAAGAGGAAGAGATGGTGCAGCTTGGGCTGGGCGGCGTCTGGGAAAAGACGCTTCCGCAGGCAAGGCCGGGGCAGCTGTACAAATATGTGGTCTATACCAAAGAGGGCTGGAAGTGCGAGCACTGCGACCCGTATGGCTTCTCGATGGAGCTGCGGCCGGGGTTTGCGTCCCGGATCGCCGACCTTAGCGCTTATCATTTTAACGACAGCGCCTGGCTTCGCCGCCGCACCCTCGCCTTCGACCGTCCGGTCAACATCTATGAGGTGCACCTCGGCTCCTGGCGGACGAATAAAGAGGACGAAAACGGGTGGTATAACTATGAGGAGCTGGCGGAGCTGCTCATCCCCTATGTCAAAGAGGCCGGGTACACCCATATCGAGATTATGCCGCTGTCGGAGCATCCGGTGGACGAGTCCTGGGGATACCAGAACACCGGCTTTTTCAGCCCGACTTCCCGGTACGGCACGCCTGCCCAGCTGATGAAGCTGGTCGACCGCTGTCATCAGGCAGGGATTGGGGTCATCATGGACTTTGTGCCGGTGCATTTCGCGCTGGATTATTACGGGCTGGCGAAGTTTGACGGGACCTATCTCTATGAGTTTCCCTCCGACGACGTCGGCTACAGCGAATGGGGCAGCAAGAACTTCATCCATTCCCGCGGCGAGGTCGCAAGCTTTCTCCAGTCCGCAGCGGCCTACTGGCTGGACATCTACCACTTTGACGGCCTGCGGATGGACGCGGTGTCGCGGCTGATTTACTGGATGGGCGACGAAAAGCGCGGGGTCAACGACCGGGCTGTCCGGTTTTTGCAGAATATGAACCAGGGGCTTAAAAAGCGGTTCCCGACCGCCATGCTCATTGCCGAGGACTCGACCGCCTACCCGCAGGTGACGGCGCCGGTGCAGTACGGCGGACTGGGGTTTGACTACAAGTGGGATTTGGGATGGATGAACGATACGCTGGATTATTTCCGGCTGCCGCCCTGGGAGCGGAGCGAAAAGTACCACAAGCTGACCTTCTCGATGATGTATTTTTATCAGGAGCACTACCTCCTGGCCTTCTCCCACGACGAGGTCGTCCACGGCAAGGCCACCATCGTCCAGAAGATGTGGGGGGCTTACGAGGAGAAGTTCCCGCAGGCAAGGGCGATGTACCTCTATATGATGACCCATCCCGGCAAGAAGCTCAATTTCATGGGCAATGAAATCGGCCAGCTGCGGGAATGGGACGAGAAGCGGGAACAGGACTGGGATATGCGCCGCTACCCGAACCACGATTCCTTCTATCAGTATACCTGCGCCCTGAACCGGCTGTATAAGGAGCATGAGAGCCTGTCCGACGGCGATTATGACCCGCGCAAGTTCTACTGGCTGGAGGTTCACGGCGAGGAGAAGTGTATCTATGCTTATCTCCGCGGCGGTCTGGTCAATAAAGACGCCCTAGCGGAGAAGGAACAGCTTACCATGTGGTCGGACAAGACGATCGACCGGACAGTCGCCGCCTTTAACTTCTCCGGCGTGCCGGTAAAGAAATACCGGATTAACCTTCCCTGCCCGATGGAGCTGCTCCCGCTCATCAGCAGCGATACCGATATCTACGGCGGCTCGTCCCCCGAAAGCCACGCTGTCCTCCATTCCCGCTATGACGCCGAAAAGGAACAGTATTATGTCGAACTGGACTTCGCCCCCTATTCCGGAATGCTCTATCAGGCTGTGCCGGTGACGCTGCCTAAAGCCCCGCCCAGGAAGAAGGCCAAGAAGAAAGGCAAACGCTGAAGAACTTTGATAAGAGTGGAGAGTGGAGAGTGGAGAGCTTTGTTAAGTGTGGAGAGTGGAGAGTGAAGAGTGAAGTGAATGTATGGCGCGGTTCGCGCCATGATTGAAATAATTTGTACACGCTCGGAAAAAAGCTATTATCTTACGCTCTGCTCCGCTCG
>CAMAJC010000261.1 GCA_945835425.1 uncultured Clostridia bacterium | reverse complement strand
TGCCCAGTTGTCATCACACAAAGCTTATACACTTACAATTCGAGCGGAGAAAAAACGCTGGATCATTACTTTCTTTCGTGCGTGTACGCAGTCATTTTAATCACGGCGCGAACCGCGCCGTTCATTCACTCCACTCTCCACTCTTCACTCTCCACACTAACAAAAAGGGTTTGTTATGAAAAAGAAAGGTACGAAAAAAGCAGCCAGTTTCCGATGGAAAAGGCTGCTGTTATGGGTAAAAGTACAGGAAAAGCTGACCGATTTGCGGCCGTTTTTCCTCTCCTGCGGGATAACGCTGGCGGTGTTCCTGCTGCTGGCAGGATGGAGCGTCGCAGGCTACCGCTGCCGGATGACGGCCGACCCGCCGGTCACCGAAAGTATCGTCTTTGACCTGCGGGAAGATTATCTCCGGGTGCGGGTGCTGGACTGGGAGTTCTCGGTGAAGATCGAGGTCATTCCTCCCCGTCCACAACGACGTTTAACAGCACTGTGACGGTGAAAACGCCGTCGCTGCTCTCATATTCCATGCTGCCGCCGGTTTTTTCGGCGATCTGGGCGATACTCTGCATCCCATAGCCCCGCTGGCCGGGGTCTTTGGTGGAAAGGAGCCGCCCATTTTTTTCGCGCAGGAACCCGGAAAAACTGTTCTCCACCCGGATCAGCACAAAGCCCTGATTAAACGGGCGGATCTGCAGCCGGATAAACTTTTCCCTGCCCGGCGGCGTCGTTTCGGCGCCTTCGAGGGCGTTGTCGAGGAGGTTCCCCATCAGGGCGCAGGCTTCCATCGGGTCAAGAAAATCCAGACCCGCGGTCAGATCGGCGGTAAACTTAATCTCCTCATCAGCCGCAAGGCGCGCCTTTTCGGTGAGGATGACGTTCAAAATCCGGTCCTCGGTAAATATCCGGACGTTTCCGCCGCCGTTTATCCGCTGGAGCTGCTGCTGCAGCCCGGCGACGTAACTGCGCAGCGCTTCGATATCGCCGGTTTCGGCCATCTCGTTCAGTGCCCGGAAATGGTGCTTCATATCGTGGACGAAGGAGGCGTAGCGGTCGCTGCGCTGCTGCAAAAGGTCGTAATGGCGCTTTTCCATCTCCTGCCGTAGCCGGATGGCCTGGTATTCGCGGGTCACTTCCATCTGCACCGCGATGTTTTCAAAGAGCGTAAAGGACGCGTGGCAGCCAAACAGCAGCGCCGTGCAGCAGAGCATCAGCGCCAGACCCATGCCCATCGTAAACCGCTGGGTCATGCTCAGTTTCCAGATGACCCCCATCGTCGGCAGGCTGACCGCCGGGACGATCAGGCAGACCCAGAACCAGGTGTTTTCGCTGCTGTGAAAAACGCTGACGGCGGCGCGGATATACCACCGCATCAAAATGAAGATGAGCAGCAGGAAAATCTGCCCGGCGATGGTCTGGGTCATCAGCGGATAGCCGCCGCTGTATCCGGCCATGCTTCCCAGGAGGCTCAGCCCGACCCCAACCATATCCGACGCCGAAATCAGCAGCTCAAACAGGCAGGCGGCCAGCAGCCGCACAAAGGGCCGTTCCCTTTCATACAGCCAGAAGGTCATCGAAATGAGCACCGCCAGATAAACCCCGAAGGCTATCCATCCGTTATGGAACAGGTCGGCCGCCGTCATCAGCACCACGGCCGCCATCATCAGAAACGGCTTGCTGCTGCGCCGCTCATCGACCGCAACCAGCGTCCGGCCGCAGAGGTCGTCCACCATCAGCAGAATAAAGATGTTCGACGGAAGCGTCGCCAAAATCCAATAACAAAATTCCTGCATCCGCACACCTCCTCCGCAGGCTGTAAATATACCGGTTCTTTATATCGTGGTTTTGGCGAAGCGCAGAAATTCAGATTTAAAGCTCTTGGCTTTGGGCTGGGAAACCGGCAGGATATCGCCGTTTTCCATGATGACCGAAGCCGAGCTGACCGACATGACCCGGGAGAAGTTGCACAGATAACTCTTGTGGCAGTAGCCAAAGCCGTGAGGTGCAAGGAGGCTGTACATATCCGCCATTTTCGCCTTGATGCTGTAGCGGCCCTTGTCGGTGATCACGTCCACCGAGCGGCCCTGTATCACCAGGTACAGAATCGACGACACCGCCAGCCGCAGCAGATCGCCGCCGGACTGGAGGGTCACAAAGCGGTTGGTCCGCTCGACCTCATGGAAACAGGCCGAAAGCTCCTGCCGCAGTTCCTCCTCGCTCATCTGCTTCATCAGATAGCGGAAGGGCGTCACCCGGAACACCTCGACCGTCGGCGCCGCCACGCCGGTCAGAAAGGCGAGGACGGTCTTCTGATCGGATTCCCGGAGCTTCTGGGCGGTCGTATAGCCCGACAGCTCGGGCATCTGGACGTCCAACACCACCATGTCGTAAGGCCGCTTCGGCGAGGACAGCAGCGCTTCGCCGCTGGAAAACACGTCCAGCTCAAACTGCCCGTCAAAGGGGTTCATCTTTCTAATCAGCGTTTCCAGCAGCTGCAAATCCCGCTCCGCGTCGTCGCAGATCGCAATCGTGATCATCGGCTCAGAAGTTGCCGCCGTTCCAGCCCCAGTGGCCGGTTTCAGCGTATTTGATATAGATGCGCCCGGGGTCGACCGAGAGGGTTTCGGAGAAGATTTTGGTCAGTTTGGCGGTCAGGGCGTCGTAAGCCGCGTCGCTGGCGCCGCCGAAGATCGTGACCTCAGCCATGACCAGCGGCGCGTCCGACCCTGCAAAGTACATGGCCTTATCTCCATTAAATTCCAGCATCAGCCAGCTTTCGGATTTCCCGGGGATGAGGGCGATGGCTCTGCCCATCTGCTCTTTGAGGGATTTGCAGGCGGCGTCGGAAATTGTGACGTTTGTATCGGTACGGATAAATGGCATAGGTATTCCTCCTGTATTTTATCATTATCTTTAGTATAGCAAGTTTTTCCGGAAAATAAAAGGGGAAATAAAGAAAATCCCTTTTCACATATCAGAAAAGGGATTACACATTGTTTTACCTGTCTGCCTGCATTGTATCATTTTTAGTCAATAGATACAAACAGTATTGATTCATACTGATTCCCTCTCTCCGAGAATGCTCCGCAAGCTGTTTATGCAAACTCTTGGGAATCCGCAGCTTAAATTGCCCGGAATATTCTTCCACATTATCTGGCTCGCGAATCTGAATTCCCTCTTCAAGAGCAGCTTCCAACCATGCTTTTTTTGCGTCGACTGCATTGGCTGCAGCAGTTTCCAACGTTTCGCCGCAAGTAATACAACCGGGAAGATCCGGATAAGATGCAATATAGCCGCCCTCCTGCGTATCAGGAACAATTTCCAGCCGGTACGGAAGAGCGAGATATTCAACTAAGGTTTTCACTATTTGCCACCTCACTTTCGAC
>CAMAJC010000260.1 GCA_945835425.1 uncultured Clostridia bacterium | reverse complement strand
GGTTTCCGTGTTCCGCCCATTCCCATAACAGGGCTCCTGTTGTTCGCTAAGGTGGTTTTGCATTCGGTTCCTATAATCGGGAACGCGGTGAAAACGTGACGCGGAACGGACAAAATCCGCAGCGGACGGTTCGTCCGGGAAATAAACATAAATAAATATACAAAATCCATTTCCCAAAGGAGGTTTTGGCATGAAGACACAGGCTTTCGTCGTTTCGGCCCTGGAAAAAGTGTTCCCCGATGAGCGGCCAATGGAATATGCAGGGCGGCTGACGATGCTGCGGAAGGATCAGCTTTCCTTCCAGATTGCTTTCCGGATGGAAACGGGGCTGCAGGACATGAACTTCCGCGAAGTGAGCGTGAAAGCGGAGTCGCCGCTGGAAAAATGGCTGGATATAACCGCGGTGCGCTGCGTGCCGTGCAGGCATATCAGCGGGGACGTTTCCGACGGGAACTACCTGCGCACGACCCCCGGAATGTACCCGGACTTGCTGGAACCGCTGGATGAGGGAAAGGCGCTGATGGAGCCGAACTGCTGGAACGCGTTTTGGGTGCAGATTCGGACGGACGCGGAAACTCCGGCAGGCAGCCACCCGGTTACGCTGACCCTGCAAGCCGGGGACGAGACGCTCTGCGGCGTTACGGTCATGGTCGATATCATTCCGGCGGAGCTTCCGCCGCAGCAGCTCATTTTTACCCAGTGGTTTTACGGGGACTGCGTGGCCGACTATTACGGCGTCGAGGTGTTCAGCGAGCGGCACTGGGAGCTGATGCGGGCGCAAATCGAAGCAGCCGCCAAATACGGCGTGAACATGATCCTGACGCCGGTATTCACGCCGCCGCTGGACACGGCGGTCGGCAAGGAACGGACGACGATTCAGCTGGTGGACGTCATCCGGCAGGACGGCGTGTATGCCTTCCGCTTCGATAAACTCCGGCGCTGGGTGGAGATGTGCCGGGACTGCGGCATCCGGTATTTTGAGATTGCGCATCTGTATACCCAGTGGGGTGCGCTGCACTGTCCCAAAATCATGGCCGAAGACGACGGGGTGTACCGCCGGATTTTCGGCTGGGAACAGGACGCGACCGGCGGGGAATATAAGGCTTTCCTGCGGGCATTTCTGCCGGCGCTGACGGAGGAGCTGGAGCGGCTCGGCCTCGATAGAGAACATGTTTATTTTCATGTGTCCGACGAGCCGGGCCGGGACGATCTGGCCCAGTATAACGCCTGTCGGGAGCAGATCGAACCCTACCTGCGCGGGTATAGGATTATGGACGCGCTCAGCGAATACGACTTCTACCGGGACGGGGTCTGCGCCCATCCGGTGGTCGCGACCAACGCGGTGACGCCCTTTTTGGAGAACCATGTGCCCGACCTCTGGGTCTATTACTGCGTCGGCCAGCCTTATCAGGTCAGCAACCGTTTTATCGCCATGCCTTCGGCCCGCAACCGGATTATCGGCACCCAGATGTACAAATATGAGATCGCCGGTTTCCTCCACTGGGGCTTCAATTACTACAACACCAGCCTTGCCCGCAAGCATATCGACCCCTTTGCGGTGACCGATGCGGGCGGCACCCTCCCGGCCGGCGACCCGTTCCAGGTCTATCCCGGCGACGACGGAAAGCCGTGGGATTCCATCCGCGTCCGGGTGTTCTATGACGCGGTGAACGATATGCGCGCTCTGTCGATGCTGGAGGCGATGACCAGCCGGGAATATGTGATGGAGCTGCTGGAAGGCGGGCTGCGGGAGGAAATCACCTTCTTTCAGTACCCCAAAGAAAGCACCTATCTGCTGGACCTGCGCAGCCGTATCAACGCGGAGATTCAGGCGAGACTGTGAGCACACCTTGTCTCTATGAATATATTCATCTATATATTTACGAAAAAACTATGAATATTCACAAACTCATGTGGACATGAACCGGGATTTATGGTATCATGAGGACGGAAAACAGTCTGCCTGATGCGCTGCAAAGGCATCGCAGATGAAAGGAGCATTTTTATGGCATACACCCTTTTGCCGGAGGAAAACTACGCGAAAAACCTCCACGAGACCGTCCTTCCGGCCCTGAAACCGTTTCATGAGTACGGCATGGCGGAGGTAACAAAGGGGCATCCGATCCGCTGGGACTGGTACGGCTGCGAAAATCCCCGCGGCAGCATCCTCATTTCCCACGGCTTCACCGAGAGCGGCTATAAATTTATCGAAATGGTCTGGTATTTTCACCAGATGGGTTTTGGCGTCTGCACCGTCGACCACCGCGGCCACGGCCATTCCTGGCGGGCTGTGAAGGACCCGTCGGTGACCCACGCCGAGCGGTTTGAGGATTACGTCGACGACCTTGACGGGATTGTGCAGCAAGTGCTGCTGAAAAAGGGGAAGGCGCCCTATTTCCTCTACAGCCATTCGATGGGCGGCGCCATTGCCGCAACCTACCTCAAAACCCACCCCGGCGTCTTCAAAGCGGCCCTGTTCAACGCGCCGATGATCCGCGCACAGACGGCAGGACTGTCGCTGCCGGTGACGGGCGCCATCGCAAAGGCTGGCTGCGCGCTGGGCATGGGGCAGAAGATGGTCTTTGTACATAAGCTCTACGACCCCGAGGAGTCCTTCGAGGACAGCGCCGCTACCGGCCGCGCACGGTTTGACTGGTACTCCTCCGTCCGCCAGCGCTGCTCCCATTACCGCAACAACGGCGCGACTTACGCCTGGCTGCGCGAGACGGTCAAAATCTGCACCGCCCTTACCGCTCCTGACGGCGCAAAGGGCATCGATATCCCCACCGTTTTCTTCTGTGCCCAGAAGGACACCTTCGTCGACTCTGACGCGATCCGCGCGTTCTCGGCGAAGATTCCCCATTCCTACTGCATCACCATCCCCAATTCCCGCCATGAGATCTACCGCAGCGGCAACGACGCCATGGAAATCTACCTGCGCTCGATCGAGGATTTCCTCGACGCCCATACGGAAGAATGACCTGCGCACACCCTGGAAACGGGGTGTGCTTTTTCTATTATCTTTTCTCTATTACTTATTATCTGTTATCTATCGAAAATGGTGCGGTACAGGCGGCGTTTGCGGGGAACCGTTTCGGCGAACAGCAGGGGAGTTTGCTGGTAATCGGCGGGACGGGAAACCCGTCCCCTACCCATTCCGGAAACGCATAAATCTGTAGGGAACGCGGACCGTCCGCAGCGGGTTTTGACCGTTCCGTCCTCCGAATCCACGCCGCGCGTCCGTTTATATGAGCCGGTACGGAATCGTTAGCAGGCGGGTAGGTTTGAAAACGGCGGTATCAGATAAGAGATAATAGATAATAAAGAAAAGATAGTAGACAGGAAGTTTCGCAGGGCAAATAAATATGACAAAAATCGACACAAAAACACACA
>CAMAJC010000259.1 GCA_945835425.1 uncultured Clostridia bacterium | reverse complement strand
CGGGCAAAGGCGCGAATCCGTCTGCTCCGCAGAATACCGACGTCACAGGGGAAATCCGGGCAGTCCCAGCAGCCTGTTCCCTTTTCACATCCGCAGCGGTAAGCTTTGCAGTCATCCTTCCCGGTGCAGCCGGCCTTGCGGCATCCGGGACAATCCTCGTTCTCGCTGCATACGCAGCAGGCCAGCCCGCAATAAGCGGTCCCCTTTTCCGGCGCAAAACGATGGGACCTGACCCGCTCATAGTAGCCGGGATAAACATCGGAGGGCACAAAACCGTACTGGGCAAAAACGGGTACACGCTCCGGGACGTTGTCCGCCTTTATGATCAGCCGCTCTGCCGGGAAATCTGCCGTGAACCGCAGGGCTGTCAGCCGCATCAGCTCTCCCACCGTTTCCGCCGTCTCATATGCATCGCACAGGTCAATCCGCAGCACACCCCGCTCTCCGCCGAAGATTTCGACGGTGCCGACTGCCCTGCCGGTCTCTTTGTCCACGACCGCAAACCGGACATAAGCGCCTTGGGCGTATTCCCGCAGCCAGAAGGAGATGTATTCCTTCATCTCATCCAGCGAGCCAAAATAAAAATCCGTCCCGCAGTTATCCGCGTTCATCCGAGCCACCGCTTTCCGATCGCCGTAGCAGCGCAGCAGGTCCTCCGCGTCCTCCATCTTCACCAGCCGCAGGGTAAAATGTTTCGTTTCATAAACCGGGCAGTTTTCGTATGGGCTCATCCTGACCATCCTCTCCGTTTTTTCTTTCAGTATAGCAGATAAACACTGGCAAATAAAGCCTTTTTACGACAAAAGGCCCGCCCTGCGTACACAGGACGGGTCTTTTGCAGCGTATGAAAACTGAGGAGGGGATCTATCGATTTTATGTGAGAGAAAACTCCCTGCCGCTTTTGCAGCACTTCCCGATCTGCATAAGCGGCGCGCATACCTTCAGGCAGTATGCCGGATGCCTTTCGCATCGCCTCGCATCAGCCGTCAGGGGGATCACACAGGGCCTTTCCGCGGAATCTCCGCCTTGTCGTCCCCGTCAGCTTCACTTCCCTGCCGACTGATATCAGTATACCGGATAAATATGAACAAAAAACGGTGCGGGCATGGACGTTTCCTGAATTTTAGCAGACCAAATTGTTAAGTGCCAGAATATCAAACCAAATCCTTCCTTTTCGGCGAACTGAATAAAAAAATCATGAAAAGTCCACAGAACTGTCCGCAAAAGTTTTTCGTTTTTTTTTGAATAGGACTGGAACTTTGCTGAATAATCTGGTATAATAAGGTTGACACACTGAAGGAGTGCCCCTGCATCAAGATGGGAGGGGTTTTCCTGTGGTGCTTTCGCCTGTCTCCTATAGGGAGGCGGAGTGTGTATTAGTAAATTGGAGGTAATAACAATGGGCAAGAAGTATTGCTACCTTTTCAGCGAAGGTAACGCAAACATGCGTGAACTGCTGGGCGGCAAAGGCGCGAACCTGGCTGAGATGACCAACCTCGGCCTGCCTGTACCCCAGGGCTTCACCATTTCCACCGAAGCCTGCACCCAGTACTACGAGGACGGCAGACAGATCAACGACGAAATCATGGCGGAGATCATGGAATACATCGGCAAGATGGAAGAGATCACCGGCAAGAAATTCGGCGACAAGGAAAACCCCCTGCTGGTTTCCGTCCGTTCCGGCGCCCGTGCATCCATGCCCGGTATGATGGATACCATCCTGAACCTCGGTCTGAACGAAGAGGTAGTTGAAACGATCGCAAGCTGGGGCAACCCCCGTTGGGCTTACGACTGCTACAGAAGATTTATCCAGATGTACTCCGACGTCGTTATGGAAGTCGGCAAGAAGTACTTTGAACAGCTCATCGACAAGATGAAAGCTGAAAGAGGCGTTACCCAGGACGTCGAGCTGACCGCTGAGGACCTCAAGGAACTGGCTAACCAGTTCAAAGCTGAGTACAAAGCAAAGATCGGCGAGGACTTCCCCTCTGATCCCAAGGAACAGCTGATCGGCGCAGTCAAGGCCGTATTCCGCAGCTGGGACAACCCCCGTGCAAACGTTTACCGCCGCGACAACGATATCCCTTATTCCTGGGGTACCGCAGTTAACGTCCAGATGATGGCATTCGGCAACAAGAACAACGACTCCGGCACCGGCGTTGCCTTCACCCGCAACCCCTCCACCGGCGAAAAGGTTCTGACCGGCGAATTCCTGATGAACGCACAGGGCGAAGACGTCGTTGCAGGCGTCCGCACTCCTCAGCACATCGACCATCTGAAGGAAGTTATGCCTGATGTTTACGACCAGTTCGTCAACATCTGCAACATCCTGGAAAACCACTACCATGACATGCAGGACATGGAGTTCACCATCGAGGACAAGAAGCTGTATATGCTCCAGACCCGTAACGGCAAGAGAACTCCCGCTGCTGCTCTGAAGATCGCCTGCGACCTGATCGACGAAGGCATGATCGACGAGAAACAGGCTGTCCTGATGATCGAGCCCAGAAACCTCGACGCTCTGCTCCATCCGCAGTTCGACGCCGCTGCTCTGAAGGCTGCTACTCCTGCTGCCAAGGCTCTGGCTGCTTCTCCCGGCGCTGCCTGCGGCAAGATCGTCTTCACCGCTGAAGACGCTAAAGCTTGGGCTGAAAAGGGCGAGAAGGTCGTTCTGGTCCGTCTGGAGACCTCTCCCGAAGATATCGAAGGCATGAAGGCTGCTCAGGGCATCCTGACCGTTCGCGGCGGTATGACCTCTCACGCAGCAGTCGTTGCCCGTGGTATGGGTACCTGCTGTGTATCCGGCTGCTCCGATATCAACATGGACGAAGAAAACAAGAAATTCGAGCTGGCTGGCAAGACCTATCATGAAGGCGATTATATCTCCATCGACGGTTCTACCGGCAACATCTACGACGGCATTATCCCCACCGTTCCCGCTTCTGTTGATTCCGGCGACTTCGGCCGCATCATGGGCCTGGCTGACAAGTACCGTCAGCTGATCGTCCGCACCAACGCTGATACTCCTCAGAACGCAATCGACGCGAAGCGTCTGGGCGCTCAGGGCATCGGCCTGTGCCGTACCGAGCACATGTTCTTCGATCCCGACAGAATCGCAGCTATCCGTGAGATGATCTGCGCTGACACCGTCGAAGGCAGAAAAGCTGCTCTGGCTAAGCTGGAACCCATGCAGCAGGGCGACTTTGAGAAACTGTACGAAACCATGGAAGGCGATCCTGTAAACATCCGTTTCCTCGACCCGCCTCTGCATGAGTTCGTTCCCACCGAAGAAGCTGACATCGAGCTGCTGGCTCAGAACACCGGCAAGACCGTTGAGCAGGTCAAAGCAATCATCTCCGGCCTCCACGAGTTCAACCCGATGATGGGCCACCG
>CAMAJC010000258.1 GCA_945835425.1 uncultured Clostridia bacterium | reverse complement strand
CCGATAATCGTGCTGCCGGCGCTCCGTACCGCCAGTACATGGCAGGCGCCTTTCCCAAAGACCCGCTCGATCATCTCTTTATATTCTGCCGTCCGGGAAACGGGGATAAAGCTCTGAATCGTCCCGGCAAATCCGCCGCCGTGGACCCGCATGGCTCCGCCGAGCTCCGGTTTTTTCTGGATAAAATCATCGGTCAAAGCCAGCGCTAAAGACAAGCCCTGTTCCTGCGGAGCCGAAGCCGGATAAACATTCTGGAGATACTGGAAGGAGGACGCGCCGGAAGCGTTTATCAGCTGCAAAAACGCCGCAAAATCGCCCTGTTCCAGCGCCGCTGCTTCGTTTCTCGCCCGGGCGCTGTCCTTAAAGAAGTGCATCGCACGCAGCAGCGCCCGGTCGGACACCTGTCCCCGCAGACGGGGCAGCGCCTCATAAAAATCGTTCTCCCGCACATCCCGCAAAAGCTCTGCGCCCATTAGCTTCGCTACCGCCTTCATCTCCTCCGGCACCGCCACATATTCGCCGGTCAGGTTCGCGTGACTGCCGCCGGTCGCGACGATGCACAAATCGTACCCGCAGCGGGAAAAGTCAAACCGCACCGGCCGGATCTGGGGACGATTCGGGTCGCAGAAGTCCATGAAAGCAAATCCGCCGACTGCCGACGCCATCTGATCCATCAGACCGCAGGCCTTGCCGAAATACAGGTTTTCTGCCTTCTGGGACGCGATCGCCAGCTCAATGGCCGGGATGCCGCCGCCGTTATAAAGATAAGATAAAATCACGCCGACGAGGTTTTCAAAAGCAGCCGAGGAAGAAAGACCGCTGCCGCTGGGGACAGAGGACTCCGTGACCGCTTCAAAGCCGCCGATCTTGTAGCCCATTTCCCGCAGGGCTGCCGCTACGCCGCGAATCAGGCCTTTCGAGCCGCCGAACTCATGCTCATGGGGCGCAAGGTCGGAAAGGTCGACCGTGTCCATCGGGTACCCCAGCGACTTGACCCGGATGACGTTTTCCTGCAGCGGCCGCACACAGGCCACTACATCCAGGTTGACTGCCGCCGCCAGTACGCAGCCATGCTGATGATCGGTGTGGTTACCGCCGACCTCGGTGCGTCCGGGCGAGGAGAAAAACCAGCAGGGCTCACTCCCCGGGAATACCTTTTCCATCTCCGTCTCCAGCCGCTGCAGCCTTGCCACTGCGTCCTCGACCATCCTGCTGCCGTACAGTCCCGCCAGTGCGTCGCGGGAAGGAAAATGATTTTTCATAGCTTGTCTCCGTTCTTTTTGACTGCTTTCGCCAGTCTGACGAAAGCACCTCTTGTATTCTCTGCTGATTTGCGGTAGAATAAACTTACAAGAATATAATAGTAGTTTATCCCGACCGGTTCAAGGGGAAAAGCCGCCAAACCGGTGAAAAACTGTAACGGAATCCGACCTGAGGAGGAAAGGCTATGGCTGAAAAGAAAAACTGCCGGGGAAAATATTACGACCCGCGGATGGAGACCTTTTCTGTCCTCAATCCCGGCAGCAGCGTCTCCGAGCTGTATACCCTGCAGGTCCCCTTTACGATGAACATGACCGTCTGCCGTCCCGGCGACGACCGGGAAATGCTCTCCTTTGTGAGCCTTGTGCCGGGCGATACGAGGGTCAGCCGCGCCGGATACGGAGAACTGCCGGTGTCGGGCGAACCGGTGCTGCACAGGCACGACTGCTTTGAGCTGATGTTCGTACTGGAGGGAGAGGTCATGCAGCTGATCGAAAGCGGCTGCTACCGCTACCGGCCAGGGGACGTCTGCCTGCACGGCTGCAACACCCGCCATTCGGAGGAACTGACCACCGATTTCCGCGCAGTCTTTCTGATGTTCAGCCGGGAATACGCCGCGTCTCTGCTGGAAGGCGGCATCGGCGGCGAACTGGGCAAATTTTTCCGCTATAACCTGTCCCCGAAAGCGCCGCCGGAAAAGGAGTACCTCGATTTCACCGGCATGGGCGAGGACGCCCACCTACCGGCTGCAAAGCTGCTCGACCAGCTGGCCGGGGAGATTGTCTCCGCACGACCCGGCTGGCAGTGGATGGCAAAAGGGCTGATCTTCCGCTTTTTATCGGAACTGGGGGACAAGCGGCGGTACTGCGCCTCCCGCATCACCCTCTGCAGCAGCGCGGACGAGTTTCTGTTTCAGCGCATCTCCCGCTGCATCGAGCAATCCGGCGGCCGCATCAGCCGGGAAGAGCTTTCCGCAAGGCTCCATTACAGCAGCGATTACCTCGGGCGGATCGTCCGGGAGCATACGGGGATGAGCCTGCTCGAATACGGCCGCAGCTTCTGGATGAAGGAGGCAGAGCGGCTTCTCCTGACCACCGACCGCAGCATCTCGGATATCGTAAAGTCGCTGGGCTATGCGGGCCGCACCCAGTTTTATTCCCTCTTCCGCCAGAAACACGGCTGCTCGCCGCAGGAGTACCGGGATAAAGGCGGTGAACCGATATAAACAGCAAACGCGCACCGTGTTCTCCACAGTGCGCGTTTCAGCCTGTCAAAAACAGTGGGAGCGTCTTCGCTTTTCGGTTTACGGGATCATATTCCCGGCGGCGGCGTACAGTTCATACCATTCCTTCCGGGTCAGCGGAATCTCGGAGCCTGCGCAGCCGTCGATCATCCGCTGCGGCTTGGTGGTGCCGAGGATGACCTGGATGCCTGCGGGCACGCGGGTCAGCCATGCGACCGCGATGGCGGTGTTCGTCACGCCATACTTGGCGGCAAGGGCGTCGATCTTTTCGTTCAGCTTACCATACCGCTCGGTATCGCCGAGGAACGGGCCTTCAAAATAGCCTTTCTGGAAAGGCGACCAGGCCTGCAGGGTAATTTCCTTCAGGCGGCTGTATTCATAGATGCTGCCGGTGCGGTCGATGCTCTGGTCAATCTGCATATTGACGGCGATGCCGCTGTCGAAGACCGGCGTATGGACAACGCTCATCTGCAGCTGGTCGACGATCAGCTTGTGGCCGGTGTATTTCTGCAAAAGTTCAATCTGCATCGGGTTCTGGTTGGAAACGCCGAAGTAGCGAACCTTGCCGCTCTGGTACAGCGTTTCAATCGCCTCTGCGACCTCTTCCGGCTCCATCAGCGGGTCGGGACGGTGGAGCAGCAGGACGTCCAGATAATCGGTATGCAGCCGTTTCAGGATGCCCTCCACCGACTCCAGCAGGTACTCTTTGGAAAAATCAAAATACCCGTCCCGGATAGAGCATTTGCTCTGTAAAATCATCTTTTCGCGGACGTTTTCGTTCATCCGGACAGCTTCCGCAAACAGCTCTTCGCATTTACCGCCGCCATAGATGTCCGCGTGGTCAAAGTAATTGACGCCCTGTTCCATGGCTGTGCGGATCAGGGTTTCGGCTTCAGCCTTAGAC
>CAMAJC010000257.1 GCA_945835425.1 uncultured Clostridia bacterium | reverse complement strand
GAGGTAGACGGCTACAAGGTCGGTGGCTATTTTGCCGTCTGCAACGCGATTCTGGAGGACAACGATGTTAATCTCGCGTCCGAGATCATCAATGCCCTGGGCAAGGCAATTGGCAAGGCGCTGGATAAAGCTATCCTTTACGGCACCGGAACTAAAATGCCGATGGGCATTGTTACGAGACTGGCTCAGACTGTAAAACCCTCTGACTATCCCGCGACCGCGAGAACCTGGACTGATCTGCACACCAGCAATATCCTCAAGGGCACTGGCAAAACCGGTGTCGCTCTGTTCCAGGAGATCGTCGGCAATGCGGACGCAATCAAAAACAATTATTCTGACAGCGGCATGATCTGGGTCATGAACAAAAAGACCCACAACAAGCTGATTGTTCAGTCGATGGACAAGAATATGTCTGCCGCGATTGTGGCCGGTATCAACAATGCCATGCCGGTTATCGGCGGCGATATCGTCGAACTGTCCTTTATCCCGGACGACAACATCATCTGCGGTTATTTCGATATGTATCTGCTGGCCGAAAGAGCGGGAACAAACCTGGGCCAGTCGGAGCATTACCGCTTCCTGGAAGATCAGACGGTATTCAGAGGTACTGCCCGTTATGACGGCGCACCGGTCATCCCGGAGGCGTTCGCGGTCATGAGCTTGAGCACCACCGCTCCTGCAACGACCGTCACCTTCCCGACTGATGCGGCCAACACCGCGGAAGCCAGCGGCTGATAAGGAGTAACCTATGACAGCGGAACAGAAACTGCAAATCCTGAAAGCTGACCTGCAGCTGCTGACCTCTGTCCACGATGCCTATCTGAGCAAGCTGCTCGAAATGGGCGAAGCGGCAATTCGGCGGGAAGGGATTGATCTGAAGCCGGATGACGTCGAGTGCGATATGGCAGTGGTACATTACGCGGCGTATCTGTTCCGCTGCCGGGCAGCGCAGTCCAGCGGGGCAAACGACTATACGGTAATGCCGCGGTATCTGCGGTATGAGCTGAACAATCTGCTTTTCAGCCAGAAAGCGAGGCAGGACGATGACGTATGACGACGGCATTCTGACGGTCTATATCGTGACTAACGGCGCTGCGCCGGGTGATAAACCGGCGTATGCGCTGACCGAGAAGGCAAAGCACTATTTTTGCTATGATACCCTCGGCATCACGCGGTATTATACGGCGCTGCAGGCTGACCAGCATATTGCAGCGGTTGTCTGCGTCCCTGACTGGCCGGATATCAAGGTGACGGATATTGTGGTGCTGGAGGATGGCACACAGTTTACGGTGCAGATGGTCCAGCCGGGCAAGGATAAAAACGGACTGCGGATGACGCAGCTATCTTTAGAAAGGATGACGCAGGACTATGCACTGCCTGGACAGAGTTAAGGCGGCGCTGCTGACGGTGTCGGACAATGTTGGACATTATGAGGCGCTGAAACAGGACGACGACTACATTGTTTGGGCGGAGGACGGCGGCGATCAGCTGAACGCGGACAACGCCATGCAGGAGCAGGCCATAACCGGCAAGGTCCATCTGTACACCCGGACGGAATACAGCCTGCTTGTATCTGCGATCCAGAACGCGATGAAAAGCGCAAAAATCTCTTTTTCTCTCAGCACTGTGCAATATGAGGACAGCACGAAATATATCCATTATTCCTGGGATTTCGAGGTGAGCGGCGTTGAAGATCGAGTATAAGGGCGCGGATCAGTACCTTATCATGCTTTCGCAGATGCAGGGGAAGACCAGGAGCGTGGCCGGGAAAGCGATTTATGCCGCCGCAAATATCGTGGCGGATGCGATCAAGGCCGATCTCCGGGCGCTGCCCGCGGTGAGCGAAAAGTATAATCTGTCTGCTTATAAAACCGGCGGAAAATCCAAACTGTCCGAAAAGCAGAAGCAGGGATTGCTGGACGGTTTCGGCATTGCGAAGATGGAATATAAGGACGGCTTTTATAACGTCAAGGCTGGTTTTGACGGCTATAATGACATTTCGACGGATAGCTATCCCAAAGGGCAGCCCAATCCGTTGATTGCCCGCTGTGTGGAAAACGGCAGCAGCTATATGGACGCGACGCCCTTTGTAAAGCCGGCGGTCAATAAATCCAGAAAGGCTGCGATTGCCGAGATGCAGCGGGTCATTGATGAAGAATACGAAAAACTGATGAAAGGATGAAGGACAAATGGCCATTAAAGGTTTGAGTATCCCGGTTTTCGGGCGGTACCATAACGAAAACGGCGTTGTCACCTATACGGACGGTATGGTCAATCCCCACGCAGTCAGCTATCAGATTTCCCTGACGGCTGGGGACAACAATCCGTTTTACGCGGACAACCGCATTGTCGAGAATGACGTAGGGATGTTTTCCAGCGGCATACTGAAGCTGGAAACGGACGATTTTACTGCGGAAACCAGCAAATATCTGCTGGGCCTGAAAGAAGTCACCCGTACATATGGGGAAAGCAAGACGGTAACAACGCTTGTATATGATGATTCACAGAAATCTCCCGTCCTCGGCTACGGCATTATCGAGGAGCACCAGATCAACGAGGTCAATAAGTACAAGGCGGTCATCCTCAAAAAGGTTGTGTTCGGCATCCCCGAGGATGCGGCGACTACCCGCGGGGAAAAGATCGACTGGCAGACCAAGACCATCGAGGGCGCGATCTCCCGCAGCGATGAGGTAAACGATAAGGTTGCCCATCCCTGGAAAGAGGACGCCTGGTTTGATTCGGAATCCGAAGCGCTGGTATTTCTGAAAGCCGTGCTTGGCGTGGGGGTAAAGGGCAGTGTGTAAGACGGTATATATTGAGGTCGCCGGGAAAGAGTACCCGATGCGGTTCAGCATCGCGGCGGCTAAAGCAATATCGGAAAAATTCGGTTCACTGGATAATCTTTCCGAAGCTCTGAGCGGAGCGGGAGAGGCAGAGACACTGGATAATGTTTTGTGGGTGGTCGCGTTGCTGATTCAGCAGGGATGCGCCTACAAAAACCTGTTTGAAAAAGACCAGCCCGTCCCCGAAAACGCGCCGGTAGAGAAAGGTAAATATGTGCCGCTGGATAAAGAGCAGCTGGAAGTCGGCCTGGATATTTTGAGCCTGCGCGATTTGCAGGGCAAGATTTATCAGACGGTCGGCACAGGCCAGCGGCAGACGGTCGAAACCCAGACGGATGAAAAAAACTGAATAGCCCCGCGGAGAGCAGCCTGTTTTCCTGGCTGTACTACTGGAAAGGCGTTTTGCGGCTTGATTTGCAGGAATACCTGCTGCTGTCCCCGGGGGAACTGAACGACCTTATTGCCTGCTACCAGATCGCCGAAGGGCTGGCCAAAGAGAAAAAGTCGGACGCATTTGATGCGTTTATCCCGGATTTGAGGTGAGGAAATGGCAATTGATATCGGGCCGAAGATCGGCATAGACGGTGAGGC
>CAMAJC010000256.1 GCA_945835425.1 uncultured Clostridia bacterium | reverse complement strand
AGGATCATATGCGCTTATGAAATCGTACTAGCTTTCTTTTTGGGTACATAGTCAAAATGACGGTAGCGCAAAGATTCTTCGGCTGCGCCTCAGAATGACACCCGGGGAGTATGTGAAAAAATAAGGATATTGCTTTTCAACAGTCTGAGGTTTTCTGTTGCCGTGCTTTGATTTCCGCCTGTTCCTTGTCGATATCCTTTTCGACCGTCAAAAAGATCAGCAGGCCGATCAGAATCAGGGCGGTGACGATCTCGACCCCCACAAAGAAGACGGTGATCACGTTCTGGGTCGCGGCGTTCTGGACAAAGCCGGTGGTGACGCCGGTGGCAGCGTCAAATTCCGGCGCGAGATAGCCGCTCCGCGCCAGGAAGAAGTTCATGACGCCGCTGGCAAGGCCGACGCAGAGGGTGCCGGTGATGCTGTTGATTGAGGTGGAGATGCCGTCGCAGCGGAAGCCGTACTTCCACTCGATATGATCCAGCACGTCGGCGAACAGGGCGGCAAACACATAGGCACAGGGCAGGCCGCCGATGTTCTTGATAAACTGGCCGATGAGCACGATAACCATATTTTTCGGCGAAAGGAAGCAGATCAGACCGCCGAGCGCATAAAGAATAAAACCGCACAGCGTCACGTTGCGCTTGCCGAACTTTTTGGCCAGCGGCCATACGGCGAAGATGCCGATGCCCATGGGGATGCCGCCGATCACCGAGACCATCGTCTGGGTGATGCCGTCGTTATAGCTGCCCAGAACATAGTTGCAGTAGTACACGAGCGACGAGTTCTTAAAGCAGCTGCCAAGGGTATAAACAAAAAAGTATACGACGATGAGAAGCCAGTATCTGTCGTGGAATACGGCGTGGAGCTGCTCTTTGATGGGCCGCACCGGTTCTTTCCCGGCCGATTCCTCCGTGACCCGCTCCCTGGTGAAAAAGTACTCCAGCAAAGTCAGCGGCAGGGTGAGAATCGAGAGGATGCTCATCACCAGCAGCCAGAGCTTTTTGTTGACCCCCAGCATCGGCATGACCACCATCGGAAAAATCAGGGCGACGATAATGCCGCTGACCATGACGGCGGCGACGTTGTTGAAGACCGAAAGGCTGCCGCGCTGCTTGCTGTCGCGGGTGGAGAGCGGCACCATCAGGGCGTGGCTCATGTTGTAAATCGTAAAGGCGAAGGAGTAAAACAGGTTATAGGAGAGCATGACCCAGATGACCTGCACCGTCTCCGAGGCACTTGGCACCAAAAACAGCAGCATCCCGGTGACCGGCATCAGCACCGCGCTCAACAGCAGCCAGGGTCTTGCTTTGCCTTCCTTTGTACGGGTGCGGTCGATGATCTGGCCCATGACGACGTTGGTGACCGCGTCGACGATCTTGCTGATGATGGGAAAAACCATCAAAAACGCGCCGCCCCAGACGCCGGTCAGTTTCAGTACGTCGGTATAGTACACGTTCAGGTACGAGGCCAGCACCGCGTTCAGCAGCAGCGCTCCGGCAGGCCCGGCCAGATAACCGATCCATCTCTCGCTCCGGGTCACGTCCTGCGAGCGGATGCGGCTGGAAGGGATCCGCTTTTTGATTGCCTGTTTCATGATATTTTCCTCCTTGTCCGGCAGGTTATCCGCTTCAACCGACAATCTTGCAGAATAAAGCGGTTGTATATTGTGATCATAACATAAATAAACTGCACTTGCTTGTATTTTTGTAAGGAGTTCATTATAATTGTAACAGATGGGAGGAATCTGCATGAAAGAGATCGATCTGCGGTATATCTGTACGGTTATCGGGAACCTTTCCGGCGTGCCGATCCGGATTTTTGAGGGTGATGAGCTTACTTTCTATCACGCGCTGGTTTATCTGCCGAAAGACCCGATGGAGCTGTACCGGGAGGATATCTGGCGGATAAAAGGAAACGTCGGCTATTTTGTGACCCGGCATTTCCACTACTACGGCATCGTCAATTCCGGCAGCACAAAGATCGTGCTCGGGCCTACCCGGCAGATCACCCATAACGTCCAGGAGCTGCAGGAGCTGGCCTTCCGGGCAGATGTTCCGGCGGATGAGACGGAGGATTTTGTCACAGGGATGAAAAGCATCATCTCGATACCGCTGGAGAGCATCCTGCAGATTCTGTGCACCATCAATTACATCCTCAACGGCGAAAAGCTGGAACTGAAGGATATCGTCATCTATGATGCGGAGCAAAACGGCCTGCGGGAGCTGCTGGAACGGCAGCGGAGCAGCATCGCCATGGGCTGTCCGCCGGACGAGCTGAGCTATGAACACAACACCTATCCGATGGAGCAGAAGATGCTGCGGATGGTGCGGACGGGCGATACGGCGGCGCTGCGGGAATGGTTCGCTTCCGCACCGGCTGTCCGCGGCGGCACGCTGGCGGCAGACCAGCTGCGGCAGCTGAAAAACACCTTCATCGTCACGGCGACGCTGGTTTCCCGGGCAGCGATTCAGGGCGGCATGGAAACGGAGGACGCTTTTTCCCTCAGCGACGCTTTTATCCGGAAGTGCGAGCTGCTGCAGACGATCGACCGGATCACCAACCTCCAGTACCATATGGTGCTGGATTTTGCCGAACGCGTCGGGCGCATCCGCATCGGCAAGGAACCCACCCAGCTGACCCTCGCCGTTGCAAACTATATCCAGCACCATATGTCCGAACCGATCCGGACGGAAAAGATGGCGCAGGAGCTGTTCATGAGCCGGCCGTATCTGTCGACAAAATTCAAAGAGGAAACCGGCGAGACCCTGACCGACTTTATCCTCAAAGAAAAAACGGAGGAAGCAAAACGCCTCCTCCGCTATTCAGACAAATCCTCCACCGCTATCGGCTCTTACCTCGGGTTTTCTTCTCCGGGACACTTTTCCCGCGTTTTTAAGAAGTATACCGGCCGGACACCCAGCGAATACCGGGAAAAATTCGCGAGATAAATTGAGCCATCCGGAGTTTCCAATAAATATAAACTCAACGGGCCGATGTGCGCATCGACCCGCAGCTTATCGAAAAAATCGGAAGTAAGCCCTCTCAGTCAGCCTAACGGCAGTTTTCCGCAGGAAAACGCAGCTCGTCCCCAAAGTGGGAGCCTTTGGCAAAGACAGAAAGCTTCACCAATACCGGTCAATCCTGCATCTACCTTGATGTTGCCAAAGCCTATCCCTTTGGGAGAGGTGGCCGTAGGCCGGAGAGGGCGGCGCTGATACCGAACTTATCAGTTCAGCCGGAAACCTGTTTCCAGAAGCGGATATTCTTCCATGCAGGCGCGGATCTTTTCCTCGTCCGCCAGCGCCGGAATACCACCCCGGCGGGATGCGCATATCGAACCGGCAGAAGGAGACCAGCTGCTCCACCGGGATGCCCTGCAGGGGTAAGGTGTGCTCATAAGGGTACCTTCTTTCGGCGGTTTATTTTCGGTTATTCAGCG
>CAMAJC010000255.1 GCA_945835425.1 uncultured Clostridia bacterium | reverse complement strand
ATATCATGAGCGAGGGCATGAAGAAGGTCACCTGCTCGGAGATGGGCGATCTGGTGGCAGCAAAGATCTGAGATAGTTTTTCCTCTCCGAAGGCAGAGAAAAACCACTGGAACACGTCTCCGAAAAGATAAAAACCGATTAAATCAGAGATTTCTTGAGAATCTATACCGGGAACAGACTCTTTCCAGGGTCTGTTCCTTTCAGTTTGCTGAAAAACTATATACTGATTTGCGGTACCTCTGAATTGATGCTTTTCTCCCGCCGCCTGCATACGTTTGCCGACAGGCAGAAAAGCTGCCGGGCTGGCTGCGGCTGATAAAATAAAATGGAGGGAATAATATGTCCAAACACTCTATACCGCCGCTGAATCTGTTCATGATGTGCAGTGCGATCAACCCGGATGCCTTCCGCAGCCTGCCGGACGGATTTCATTTTCGCTATTGCCGGAAGAATGAGTTGGAGAGTTGGAAGCTGTTATGCCTGGAAGACCCGCGCTACATCGATTTTTTGATCGATTACTATCAGAAGGTTTATGCGCACCGGGAAGACGAGTTTTTCCGCCGTTGCCTTTTTGCCTGCAATGAAAACGATACACCGATAGGAACCTGTTTTCTCTGGAACGCCTACGGCAAAATCAATACACTGCATTGGTTCCGCGTGTTGCCGGAATATGAAGGAAAAGGGATCGGCAGAGCACTGTTGACCCGGGTTTTGCGTCCGCTTGCGCAGCAGGACCTTCCTGTCTTTATCCATACCCATCCGTCCAGTTTCCGCGCCATTAAACTGTACACTGATTTCGGTTTCCGCCTGCTCAGTTGTCCCGACAAAATCGGTTACCGTTCCAATGATTATGCCCAAAGCCTGCCGTATCTGCGGGAATCTATGCCTGAGAAGGTTTATGCCGGCCTGCCGGATGCCCTGCCCGCGCCGGAATCTCTGCTGGACGCTGCGCTCCTAACCGAGTACGAGCAGTTTTGACCTGTCCAGGTCACATACCTTTTCTATGGTCCATTATCCATTTTTCGTATAAATTTTCTGATTGACACCAATATACGATTACCTATTTCCCTTTCAATGCGGTCATCGACCCGAACACAGGATTGTGCATTTTTTATAATCATAAGCCGCAAAAATTGGAAAAGTGCTGTTTTGCCGGGAAAAGTGTTGACAAACGCTTTTCCCGGTGTTATTATAATTGCAATATATGTAAACCGTTGATGTGGATATCAAACAGAATATGCGCTTCCAGAGAGCGGGCGATGATGGAAATCCCGCAGTAAGCAGTCTGCAAATGGACCACGGAGGGCAAGGTGAACGGCGTTTTCGCCCAGTACCTGCGACGTATGCCTGCGTTAAAGGCCGGGAATGTGTTCGCATTCCGATGAGTGGCTTGCCATGTATGGTTTATGTCTATGCAGGCGGCAATTAAGGTGGTACCGCAGATAACAGATCTGTCCTTATTTTTAGGACAGGTCTTTTTGTTTTTTACGCTTTTTTCCTGTCATGTTTTCCCGCCCTCTGCGGTAAAAATGATGGGAGTGCAAAGCTCCTTACCATCTCCGCGCGCTACTACTCCCGAAAGGATGAATAATAAAATGAAAACAGAATATGTCATGGGCAACTCGGCGATTGCGCTGGGTGCGATGGCCGCAGGTGTGAGCGTCGCCGCCGGTTATCCCGGCACCCCGTCCTCCGAAATCATCGAAACAATCGGCCGCTACAACGACGGCCATATCCACCTCGAATGGTCGGTCAACGAAAAAGCCGCCCTCGAGGTTGCCGCAGGCGCCTCCTATTCCGGCGCACGGACGCTGGTCACGATGAAGCAGGTCGGGCTTAACGTCGCTTCCGACCCGCTGATGAGCCTGGCTTATGTCGGCGTCAAGGGCGGCATGGTCATTGTCGTTGCCGACGACCCCGGCCCGATTTCCTCCCAGACCGAGCAGGACACAAGGCTTTTTGCTCAGTACTGCCGCATCCCAATTTTTGACCCGTCCTCCCCGGAAGAAGCCTACCAGATGATTCAGGACGCGTTCGACTGCTCCGAAAAGTGGAAAACGCCCGTCCTTTTCCGCCCGACGACCCGCATCTGCCATGCTTATGCGTCGATTGACATCCCGGAGGAGTTCGCCGCCCGGCCGGTCGAAGGGTTTGTGAAGGATTCAAACCGCTGGGTCATTTTCCCGCGTCTTTCCTTTAACAACCACAAGATGATCGAGGCCCGCAACCCGGAAATCGGCAGAGAATTTTCCGCTTATGCGCCCAACTCGGTCACCGGTTCCGGCAAAAAGGCAATCGTCACCGGCGGCGTCAGCTTCGCCTACACGATGGAGTACATCAAAGACCGCACCGACGTGCGCGTCATCCGCGTCGCGACCCCGTACCCCTTCCCGGACGATTTTATGCGCAAAGCGCTGGACGGCGTCGAAGAGGTCCTCTGCGTCGAAGAGCTTTCGCCCTGTCTTGAGACGGAGCTGCAGCGGCTTGCCGGCGTGCACCATCTGCCCATAAACATCCTCGGCAAGGAAACCGGCCATGTCCCGACGGCCGGTGAAAACTCCGCCGACTCGGTTGCAGCGATCCTGCGGGCGTTCCTCGGCGACCCTGCTCCTGTGGCAGCGGCTGACCTTTCGGATGCACCCGCGCTGCCGGTCCGTCCGCCCGTCCTCTGTGCCGGATGTCCCCACAGAGCGTCGTTCTACGCGGTCAAAAAGGCGATGCAGGGCAAACCCGCTTTCTTCGGCGGCGATATCGGCTGCTACACCCTCGGCAACGCCATGCCGCTGGACATGGTCGATACCTGCCTCTGCATGGGCGCTGGCATCACGATGGCGCAGGGCATCCACTGGACCAACCCCGGCACGACCTGTTTTGCCTTTGTAGGCGACTCGACCTTCTTTGCGTCGGGCATGACCGGCGTAGTCAACGCCCTTTACAACCAGTCTGACCTTATCCTCTGCGTGCTGGATAACTCGACCACCGCCATGACCGGCCATCAGCCCCATCCCGGCACCGGCAAAACGATGATGGGCGATATTGTCGAAAAAATAGATATCGTCAAGGTGCTCGAGGGCATGGGCGTCAGAAAGATCGTCACGGTCGACCCGCTGAAGCTGGATGAAGCCGTCGCAGCGGTCAAAGAGTGCGCCGCCCTTCCCGGCGTCAAGGCGATTATCTTCAAATCTCCCTGCGTCGCCATCGTAAAACCCACCGGGAACGTAACCGTGACCGACAGCTGCATCCAGTGCAAGAAATGCATCCGCGAAATCGGCTGTCCCGGTCTGATTCTGAGAGACGGCAAGGTCGCGATTGACGGCTCCCTCTGCACCGGCTGCGGCCTCTGCGGTCAAATCTGCCCCAAAAAGGCAATTGTTAGTGAATGAAGAATTAAGAATGAATAGTGAATAATGAATAATTAAGGTACTTTTGCTTTGCAAAACAAAGTAACCTCTGATTT
>CAMAJC010000254.1 GCA_945835425.1 uncultured Clostridia bacterium | reverse complement strand
AGGCCGTCCTGCATGAGTTTGCGGACTTCGGAGAGTTTATCCTCCGGCACGCAGCGTTTGGGGATGATAAATACCTTTTCCTTGCTGACGCAGACGGTGAAGACATTCGGCAGCTCAATGACCGAAACCGACGGGGTGGAATAGCGGACCAAGTATTTTCCGCCGTTTTCAAGAATCAGAAATCCCACTTCGGAGATTTCCAGCCGGTAGGTCATCGGGTCGCTTTCAATCGCCTGGACAGTGGCCTTGATATGCCGTCCCGGCAGGTACCAGATCATCAGGATCACAAACAGGCACAGGCTTCCCAGCACCTTTCCCAGATTATAATCCGGGTTGTTCCAGACCTGATAATAATATAAAACGGCCAAAACCGCCAAAACTGCGGTGTACAGCAGGTTCTTGCGCAGAGAGACCTTGTTCTGGAACGCCTTCATGGCCGGAACGATCTCTTCCTTCTTCATGTCGTATTCAATCAGAATGCCGGAAAGCTCCTCTTCCTCCTCGTCCGAAAGACGGCTGGAGTCGATCCACGGGTCGGAAACACAGTATTCGTCCGCCGTAACGCCCTGATTGGTGACAAGCTTTGTTTTACCGGCTGGAGGATGGGCGCCGCCGGATTTTTCCCCGACAGCTTCCGACGCAGCTTCTGCTTCTGCTTCCTGCATATTTTCCGCATTCCGGGACTCCTCTGCTTCTTCGGGAGCCGCAGTCATTTCTTCGGTATCATTTTGCTGTTCGTTCAATTCTACACTCCCTTTGCAATAAAATGAACATTAGATTCTGCACATTGCAGTAAATTGTCCGCGATTCGCGTACAATCAGATATCCAGACGTGCGTCGCGGGCATGGCGTTCGATATATTCCCGTCTCGGCTCGACCTTGTCGCCCATCAGCATGGTGATGGTCGCGTCGGCCTGGGCGGCGTCGTTCAGCTCAACCTTGACGATGGTGCGGTTGCTGGGGTCCATGGTCGTTTCCCAGAGCTGGCTCGGGTCCATCTCGCCCAGACCTTTATAACGCTGGATATCGACCTTGTACTTGCCGCCCTCGGACATCTCTTCCAGGACTTTCAGCTGCTGTCCCTCCACATAAACATATTCAATCCGTTTGCCGCGGGTCAGTTTATACAGCGGCGGCTGGGCAAAATAGACATGACCCTGCTCGATCAGCGGGCGCATAAACCGGAAGAAGAAGGTCAGCAGCAGCATCCGGATATGGGAGCCGTCGACGTCGGCATCGGCCATGATGATGACTTTGCCGTAGCGGAGCTTACTGAGGTCAATATCCTTGCCGATTCCGCAGCCGAGGGCTGTGACGACCGGCATCAGCTTTTCGTTGCCGTAGACCTTTTCCTCTCTGGCCTTTTCGACGTTTAACATCTTGCCCCACAGGGGAAGAATCGCCTGGAAACGGCGGTCGCGGCCTTCCTTGGCGGAGCCGCCTGCCGAGTCGCCCTCGACGATGTAAATTTCGGTGACGGTGTTGTCCTTGGAGGTGCAGTCCGCCAGCTTGCCGGGCAGGCCGACCGATTCCAGAACCGATTTTCTGCGGGTCAGGTCGCGGGCACGTCTGGCCGCTTCCCTTGCCTTCTGGGCGCCGACCGCCTTTTCAAAGATGATCTTGGCGACGGCGGGATTTTCCTCAAAATAGGTGGACAAGCCCTCATAGACCATCTTGTCCACCAGCGTTCTGGCCTCGGTGTTGCCGAGCTTGGTCTTGGTCTGGCCCTCGAACTCACATTCCGGCAGCTTGACGCTGAGGATGGCGGTCATACCTTCCCGGACGTCGTCGCCGGTGAGGTTCTGGTCATTGTCCTTGAGCAGCTTTTTATTCCGGCCGTAGTCGTTGAAAACGCGGGTCAGGGCGTTTTTGAAGCCGTTTTCGTGGGTGCCGCCGTCCATCGTATGGACGTTGTTGGCAAAGGATTTGACGACTTCCGTATAAGAGTCGGTATACTGCAGCGCGACCTCGGCGGTCATGCCGTTTTCTTCCCGGTTCAGATGGATCGGAGTCTCGTGCAGCGGGTTTTTGGATTCATTCAGGTGGGCGACGAAGGAGCTGATGCCGCCTTCATACCGCATATCGTCCTGGCGGACATGGGCTTTGCCGTTTTCATCCGGTTCTTCCCGCAGGTCGGTCAGTACGATCCGCACGCCTGCGTTCAGAAAAGCCTGTTCCCGCAGATCGGTCAGCAATGTTTCATAGTCGTAGACCGTATCGGGGAAGATGGTGGGGTCGGGCTGGAAAACGACGGTCGTACCGGTGGATTCTCCCTCCGGCAGGTCGCCGATTATTTTCAGCTCTTCGTCATATTTGCCGCCGTTATGGAAATGCTGGTAATAGATCTTGCCGTTTTCGCGGATGGTCAGGTCCAGCGATTCCGACAGGGCGTTTACGACCGATGCGCCGACGCCGTGCAGGCCGCCGGACACCTTATAGCCGCCGCCGCCGAACTTGCCGCCTGCGTGGAGGATGGTATAAACGACCGTCGCTGCGGAGATGCCCTCCTTGGGGTGGATGCCGACCGGGATGCCGCGGCCGTTGTCGGTGACGCGGATGCTGTTGCCCGGCAGGATATCGACGGTGATCTTATCGCAGTACCCGGCCAGGGCTTCGTCGATTGCGTTGTCGACGATTTCCTTGACCAGATGATGCAGACCCGACGAGCTGGTCGACCCGATATACATGCCGGGTCTCTTGCGGACAGCTTCCAGGCCCTCAAGCACCTGTATTTGTGTTTCGTCGTAATGATTTTCTAGCATCTGTTCCTGTGACATATCTTCTATCTGTTCCTTTCTGTTTTTGCCGGTTTTCTGACAGAAAAACAGCAAAAACGCCGTTTGAAAGCATTGCCTTCAAACTCCTTCTTTGGAAACTCTGATTCATTCGGCTTTTCTATTTTGCAGAGGTGTATTCATGCGTTTTTTCCCGCCGCCCAATCAGAGGTTTCCGATACCCAAAAACAGCGAAAGCGGAATCTCCGCCCTGCTGGATAATCTGCGAAAATAAAGGGATGGATTCCCATTCGCCGGTGCCTGCGCCTGCGACAGGAAGGTTTTGAGTCGCACGCGCGGACACCGCCGATGCCGCCTGTACCCCAGACGGCGTTATTCTTCCGGCACGCTGCCCAGAGCCTGTGCAGCCCGGCGGCGCAGGGTCGACGCGGCCAGCTGGGAAAGGTAAACGGTTTCCCGCACCGGCAGGCGCATATTCTGCCCGTTTTTGTCTTTGCCGGGTTTTCCCGTCCGCGCCAGTCTCTTTACCGGCGGCGTACAGACCACAAAGGACTTCGGAATGTCCTCCGCTACGGTGATGACCGAGCCGCTCTGCTGCCTGCTGCGCAGAAACTCCCGGGTAAACTTGGACACCGACGTGTTGTCCAGATCAAATATCCCGATCAGATTCTGCTCCGAAACAATCGTCTCGCTCCCAATATGCAAATACATGGAAACCTCCT
>CAMAJC010000253.1 GCA_945835425.1 uncultured Clostridia bacterium | reverse complement strand
TACGGATTCTGGGGCACAATAATCCGCACACCGGCCTGCTGCAGGCAGCTTTCCAGCTCGGCAGGCGGCAGGGCGTTGCTGACCAGTACATCGATTTCATTTAAGCCGCCGATACGGTACAGGCAGTTTTTCCCGAATTTGCTGGAATCGCACAGCAGCACTCTTGTGTCCGAACCGTGGAGCATCTGCCGCTTGATCGCGCCCTGTTCAAAGGTGCTCTCGGTGATGCCGGTGCCGGAGAGACCGCCGCAGGAGATAAAGCAAAACCCCGGATGCAGCCCGGACAGATAAGACAGCGTGTCAGCCCCGTACAGCGACCCGGAGTTCGGCCGCACTGTCCCGCAGGCGATGACCACCCGTAGGTCCGGGTTTTCGGCCAGCAGCAGGGCGTTGCGCAGGCCGTTAGTGATGACGGTCAGGTCGGAAAAACCTGCCAGATAGGGAATCATCGCACCGGCAGTGGAGCTGGAGTCGAGGAAGAGGGAACTGCTGGCGCGTAAGAGCCCTGCGCCCAGCTCGCCGATCAGCTTTTTCTCCCGGCGGTTCTGCTGCTCCCGTACCCGGGCGGACGCTTCGTCGCTGCTCGCTTCAAAAAGTACCGCACCTCCATGGGAACGCCGGATCAGCCCGGCGTTTTCCAGTTCCGCCAGGTCCCGTCTAATGGTCGAGCCGGATGCAAACAGCGTTTCGCTCAGTTCCCGCACCGTGACCGTCTTTTTCTCCCGCAGGATGCTCATGATCTGTTCCTGCCGCTCCAATGTCAGCATATGATTCGCCCTTTCGTACAATTTATTCCGAAACCTTCTGCACTTTTTGCGCAGGTATGGATTTTTCTGATAATATTATGGCGCATTTCTGCTCATTTGTCAAGTTTGCGGTCAAATATAGACAGAAATGAAAAAATGTGTTAATATGATGTCAAGGACAAAACGGACAGCAAAGACGCGGGTCCACACCCGCGCAGAAAGGAAGGGAAGAATATTGAAACGGATTCTGGCATTTGACTTCGGCGCTTCCAGCGGACGTGCCATGCTGGGGACTTTCTCGGACGGAAAGATCGCCGCCGAAGAAATCCACCGCTTCTCCAACGACCCGGTTCCGGTGAACGGCGTGCTCTATTGGGACGTGCTGCGGCTGTATCACGAGATTCGCACAGCGATTACCAAGGCCGTAAACCTCGGCGGCTTTGACGCCATCGGCATCGATACCTGGGGCGTTGATTTCGGGCTGCTGGACAAAAAGGGCAACCTTCTCGGCAACCCGGTCCACTACCGTGACCACCGCACCGATCCTATCCCGGACGAGGTGTTTCAGATCGTCCCGAAAGAGGAAATCTACAAGCACACCGGCATCCAGTTCATGCACTTCAACACCATCTATCAGCTTTACTACCTCGCGACCCGGGAACCGGAGATGCTAAAGCGGGCGGATATGCTGCTGCAGATTCCCGACCTGTTTGCCTATTTTCTGACCGGCGTCAAAAAGGGCGAGCGCACCAACGCTTCGACCACCAACCTCTATAACCCCTATACCCGCGACTGGGACAGGGAACTGTGCGCGAAACTGGGCATCCCGGAGCGGATTCTGCCGCCGCTGATCGACGCGGGAGAGCAGTACGGCACCCTGCGTCCTGAACTTTGCGACGAACTGGGCTGCAAAGCTGTTCCGGTCATCGCCGTCGGCACCCATGATACCGCTTCGGCTGTTGTCAGCGCTCCGGCGACGGAAAAGGACTTTGTGTACATAAGCTGCGGAACATGGAGCCTGTTCGGCACCGAAAACGACGTCCCCGTTATCAACGAGGAGAGCGTCGAGGCCAACTTCACCAATGAGGGCGGCTATAACGGCACTATCCGTTTCTTGAAAAACATCATGGGCCTGTGGCTGATTCAGGAATCGCGTCGGCAGTGGATTCGCGAAGGGCAGGAAGTTACCTTTAATATGCTGGAGCAGGAAGCGCTGGCAAGCCCAGCCTTCAAGTGCTTTATCGATGTTGACCATCCCTATTTTGAAAGTCCCGGCAACCTTCCCGGCTATGTCGTCCGCTACTGTCAGGAGACCGGGCAGGCGGTTCCGGAGACCCGCGGCGAGATCATGCGCTGCATCTACGAGAGCCTCGCGATGAAATACCGCTACACCTTCCGCAACCTCCAAAAGCTGACCGGCAAGACTTATCACAGCATCCATGTGCTGGGCGGCGGCATCAAAGACGGACTGCTCTGCCGGATGACGGCGGCGGCCTGTAACGCAAACGTCCTCGCAGGGCCTGCGGAGGCGACCGTCACCGGCAATATCGCCGTACAGCTGATGAGCATGGGCGAAATCAGCGACCTGTGGGAGGCCAGAAAGGTTATCCGCGACTCCACGCCGCTGAAAACCTATGAACCCGTTTCCCCGGAAGATTGGGACGCCCATTATGACCAGTATTTGAAAGCTATCGGCAAGGCATAAATCGCCGGACCGCTCCCGAATCCGTATTTCAAAGTCATTCAGAAAGGCAAGAATCATTTGCTCCGGGAAAAATTGTGGGATGATTTCCGGCAGGATGGCTTTTTAATAACGCTGTGCAGACGCCTTTCCGCGGACGAGAAATTGTGGGATGACCCGTCCCGGGAAGGAGCGTACAGTTGTTCCGATGAATGAAAGGAAGAATGACATGAACGAAGTAAGTATCATGAAAGCATATGAAGCCGCAAAAGAATGCTACGCCGCCATCGGCGTCGACACCGATGCGATGATCGAGAAGCTGAAAAATATTCCGCTCTCTGTCCACTGCTGGCAGGGCGACGACGTCCGCGGCTTTGACACCGACCCCAGTAAACCCCTGACCGGCGGCATCCAGACCACCGGCAACTACCCCGGCCGCGCACGCACTCCCGAGGAACTGATGGCCGACTTCGACAAGGCGATGTCCCTCTGCCCCGGCAAGAAGAAGTTAAACCTCCACGCCAGCTATGCCATCATGGAACCGGGCGAGTTCGTCGACCGCGATAAACTGGAGCCCAAGCACTTCGCCAAATGGGTCGAGTTCGCAAAAGAAAGAGGCCTCGGCATCGACTTCAACCCCACCTTCTTCTCGCACGAGAAGGTCAAGGACGGCCTGACCCTCTCCAGCCCTGATGAGGAGACCAGACGCTTCTGGATTGAGCACGGCAAGGCCTGCATCCGCATCTCCCAGTATTTCGCCGAGGAGACCGGCGTGCCCTGCGTCATGAACATCTGGACCGGCGACGGCTTCAAGGATATTCCCGCTGACCGCATGGGCCCGCGTATTCGCTACAAAGAATCCATCGAGGAAATCCTCTCCGAACCCTTTGATAAGAATCTCGTCAAGCCCTGCGTCGAGTCCAAGGTTTTCGGCATCGGCGTCGAGTCCTACACCGTCGGCAGCGCCGAGTTCTCCTTGACCTTCGCCGCGACTCATGACGGCTGCCTGCCGCTGATGGACAACGGCCACTACCATCCGACCGAGGTCG
>CAMAJC010000252.1 GCA_945835425.1 uncultured Clostridia bacterium | reverse complement strand
ATATCGGTGCCTGCGGAGAGATAGCGCACGCCGTCGATGTGGATCGCCCGGATCATATGATAATCATAGGTCGAAACGGGCCGGCAGTTGGCGTCCTTGTCGTGCGCCGCGACCCAGATGGTGTCCGGGTCGGGATAATCGGTCAGCAGGCGGGTTACAATGACTGTGTGGCCGAAGGTGTCCGGGTCTTTGATGGCCATCTGGATGATGTCGCCCGGCTCGACCTCTGACAGCGGCACCTCATGGCCGAAGGGTCCGGGGCCTTTGTTGGTCGTCAGGAAGTTGTACAGGTAGGTCACACCCGTCCAGGAGGGCGAGCGGTCGTCCAGCGAGATGTAGTACCAGCCGTAGGTCGGGGTGAAGTTCATGACGCCGTTTGCGTAAAACAGCGCCTGGGAGACGAAGTTGGTGCAGTCTCCGCCGATCTGGTCAAAGCTGTAGTAATTTTCGTTGCGGCGGTAGGCCCAGTAGTTTGCGTACTGCACCGCCTGGTCCCGGTAATAGGGGACCGTCAGCAGTTCCCGGTTGTATTCTGGGTTATTGTTCGGCATGGCAAAGCTCCTTTCGGGAAAATGGAATCCGCGTATACTCATGGTATGCGGGACAGGAAGGTTGTGACACAAATCTGACGGATTCTTTATATTTGCCGGTTGCATTTCGGAAACCGGTGTGTTACGATGATAGGGAGCGAAATATGTTTTATCCATTACGAAAGGAATATTCCATGGAAAGAATCAAAGCGCTTTTGTCTAAATATCAGGAGATTATAAACTATCTGGTTTTCGGCGTCCTGACGACGCTGGTCAACTACCTCTCCTATCTGCTGATTGCGCCGCTGTTTGTGCGGACGACTGCGCCGACGGTGATTGCATGGGTGCTGTCGGTGCTGTTTGCCTATTTCACCAACCGCACCTTTGTCTTCCGTTCCCGCCTCAGGGGGATGGCGGCGGTGAAGGAAGCAGGCGCGTTTTTTGCGGCGCGGATACTGTCCGGGGTGCTGGACGTGATTATCATGGCGGTCTTTGCCGACTGGCTGGGGCTGAACGACAAGATTGTCAAGCTGGCGTCCAATGTCTTCGTCGTGGTGTTCAATTATGTCGCCAGTAAACTGGTGGTGTTCCGCAGGAAGAAATGAGCGGATTTGACAGATAAATAAAATAAACAGAAAGGAATATCTGCAATGACGGAAAAGATGAGCGAAGAAAAGATGCGGGAAGTGCAGCTTTCCAGCGAGGAGATTTTTAAAGGCCGGGTTGTTCACCTGCAGAGGGACGAGGTGCGTCTCCCGGACGGGAGCAACGCTTTCCGCGAGGTCATCCGCCATCCGGGCGGCGTCGGGATTCTGCCGCTGATGGAAGACGGGACGGTGCTGGTCGTGCGGCAGTTCCGCTATCCCGGCGACAGCGTCCTGACCGAGATTCCCGCGGGCAAGCTGGAGTACGGCGAAGACCCGCTGGACTGCGGCAAACGGGAGCTGAGCGAGGAAGTGGGCGCTGAGGCCAGGGAATGGATTTTCCTCGGGAACATCTACCCGACCCCTGCCTATGACAGCGAGGTCATCCGGATTTATCTCGCGACCGGGCTGACCTTCGGGCGTCAGCATCTCGATGAAGGCGAGTTCTTAAACGTCTGCCGCGTCCCGCTCCGGGAGCTGGCGGACAAGGTCATGGCCGGAGAGATTCGCGACGCCAAGACGCAGATTGCGGTGCTGAAAACGATGTATATGCTGGAGCACGGCCAGCTGAAACCGGATGGCGCAGAGTAACGCTGCAGAGGCACAGCTGCGGCTTATCCGCGAAGCAGCGGCTCGCTGCGGCATTCCCGACTGCGGGACGGCATCTTTTGCGGGGTGCACGCCGCTCCTTCCCTGCAGGGCTGCGGAGCGTCTGCCGGTGGATGCGAAGACGGTCATCGTCTGCGTCTTCCCGTACAAGACCCCCGACCTGCCGCACAATATCTCCCGGTATGCGCTGGTGCAGGATTATCATAAGATTGCCGGCGGGATGCTGGAGGAGTTTGCAGCCGCGCTGAAAGGGTTATTCCCGGGAGTCAGCTTTGCGTCTTTTGTGGACAATTCGCCCATCCGGGAGGTGGACGCGGCGCAGCGAGCGGGGCTTGGGGTCAGGGGAAAAAACGGACTGCTCATCCATCCTGTCTACGGCTCCTGGGTGTTTCTGGGAAGCGTTGTGACCGATTTGGCAGTAACCTTACCGGATTATCCGAAAAAGTCCTGTACCGGCTGCGGAGCCTGCGTCAGGGCGTGTCCGGCCGGAGCGCTGGGAGAAAAGGGCGTCGACGGGGAGAAATGCCTTTCCGCACTCACCCAGCAAAAGGGCGAGCTGACGGAAGATGAGCAGCATCTGGTCAAAAAGGGGAACCTTCTCTGGGGCTGCGATATCTGCAGCGAGGTCTGCCCCTGCAACAGGAACGCGCCGGTGACGCCGATTGCGGCTTTTTTGGAGGAGCAAAAGCCCTGGTTGACCCGGAAGGACCTGACCCGCGCCGTCCGGTTCCGGGCTTATGGGTTCCGCGGACCCGGGCCGCTGCGGCGCAACTACGACCTGCTGTACGGGGAAGAAAGTGAATAAATAGGTATATGCGCAGCCATATGCGGGCAGATTTACCGAATTGACATAAAAAATCTGTTACTTTCGACAAAATACGCAGATAGTTTTCTGCCAGTCTGCTCAAATTCATTGATTGTTTACAGAATTATTTTGACAATCGGGTATTTTCATGATACACTATATTTATATGGTCAATAACATGAGACGGGCTCACAGCGCTGTCTCTAAAATCTTCAAAGGGGTAATATGACTTATGAAAATGCAGGTTCTTTTCACTCAGAAAAAAGAAGGCAAACTGGAGAATCCCGAAATCATCGGACAGCAGATTGCCCGTCACTTTAAGGTAAAAGGCGACAAGGTTCCGCCCGCATATCCTTGCGAGAACGAGATTCTGGTTCTGCTCTGCTTTGAGAACTATGGCAAAATCGATTCCAAGCTGGTTAAATTCTGCCAGGACCTGTCCACCTCCAGAGCTTCCAACGTCGGCCTGGTTATCCTGTCCAAGGACGGCAATGCTGATGCAGGCGAGCTGACCGGTATCTTCCAGAAGAACGGCGTGAAGATCGCCGGTACCTGCGGTATCGCAGTTGCCAAGGGCCTGTTCGGCGCCAAGAAGGTCACCGACGCTGACGTCAAGAAGGCACAGGAATTCGCCGACAAGACCGTCGCCGCTCTGTTCGACGCTTCCGCTCTGGCATAATTCCGATTACAGATGATGAAAAAGACCCTTCCGTATGGAGGGGTCTTTTCTAATGAATAATGAATAGTGAATAATGAAGAATGAATAATTATGGTGTGCCGCGGGTGTCCGCAGGACACCGAGTCGCTGGCACGATTGAATGATGTTTTTCACGCGGGATGGCCGGGTTGGTGCAATGGTTTTGCACCCGCCCGGTTTTTGGTTATGTATATACGG
>CAMAJC010000251.1 GCA_945835425.1 uncultured Clostridia bacterium | reverse complement strand
TAGCCGATGACGGCGTTTCCTTTGATGATTTTGCCCTCATATTCCACATACAGCTCCGCTTCATCCGGCTCGGCGATCAGCCGAAGCAGAGTCGATTTCCCATTGCCCTCTTCCCCGATGACGGCGCAGCGGTCGCCTTCCCGCAGAGTAAAGGACAAGCCCTCGATCAGCGGACGCAGGTCCTTGCGGTGGGTCACGTTTAAACCTTGTATCTGTAAAGTCATATTAAGCCCTTCTTTCCAAAACAAAAAGGTCTGCTCTCCTCTCCGAAAAGCAGACCTTCCCTTTCCGCGCAGGCGCGCAGAAGGGCATATATGCACCAAAATAAAAAGGAACATACACCACTATCTGTTTTCAGAGACAGCAAACAAACCTGCCTTGCGGCAGCGCCTGATTCACCACTTCATCCAAACAGATTATTTGCGCATGTTCTACCTTCTTTACAGAATACTTGGGTTTTTCCCCGACGTTGTCAGTATAACACAGGAATACTCCCCTGTCAAGCTGTTTTTTCCATAGCTGTCAGAAACCGGCTTCCCGGCAGTTTTGCAAAAAAATATAAGAAAAAAAGTTCGCGGCCTCTTGACAAACAGGAACAGATATTCTATACTTTCCTTAGACGAAAATATTTTCGGAATATAACAGCGGTACTTTTGATTATTTTGCTTATTTTTCATAAACACACAATCAGAAGTTCCAAAAGGAGCGCATCAATATGGATATGCTGGAAAAGCTGGAAATCCTGGCGGACGCGGCGAAATATGACGTCGCCTGCACCTCATCCGGCGCCGATAAACGGCCTGCACCCGGCGGCATCGGGAGCGCCATGGCGATGGGCTGCTGCCACACCTTTACGGCCGACGGACGGTGCATCTCGCTTTTAAAGGTGCTGATGACCAATATCTGCGTCCATGACTGCAAATACTGCGTCAACCGCCGCTCGAACGATACAAAGCGCGCCGCTTTCACGCCGGAAGAGCTGGCGGAACTGACCATGCAGTTTTACCGCCGCAATTATATAGAAGGACTGTTTATCTCCTCCGGCGTTTTCCGCAACCCCGACTACACCTGCGAGCAGATGATCCGGACGCTGGAGATTCTGCGTTTCCGCTACCAGTTCCACGGGTATATCCACGCCAAGGCGATTCCCGGCGCAGACCCGCGGCTGATCCAACAGCTCGGGCTGCTGGCCGACCGGATGAGCGTCAATATCGAGCTGCCCAGCGCCCAGAGTCTTTCCCTCCTGGCGCCGGACAAGAACCGGAAGGCGATCCTCTCGCCCATGCGGCAGATCGGCGACGGCATCGCCGAAAACCGCCGGGACATCGTGCATTACCGCCATGCGCCGAAATTCGCGCCGGCCGGGCAGAGCACCCAGATGATCGTCGGCGCGTCGCCCGAAAGCGATTACCAGATTCTGACCCTGTCGGAGGCGCTGTACAAAAAATATGCTCTCAAGCGGGTGTTCTTTTCGGCCTATGTGCCGGTGGTGGAAGACCCGGCGCTGCCCGGAAAGGAGACGAAACCGCCGCTTCTGCGGGAACACCGGCTCTATCAGGCCGACTGGCTTTTGCGTTTTTACGGCTTCAGCGCCGGAGAGATTCTCGATGAGGCGCATCCCTATTTTGACCCGTGGCTGGACCCGAAGTGCAACTGGGCGCTCTCCCACCCGGACTTTTTCCCGGTGGAGGTAAACCGAGCGCCGCAGGAGGTGCTGCTGCGGGTGCCGGGTATCGGGGTAAAGAGCGCCACCCGGATTCTGGAAGCGAGAAGAAGCGGTTCCCTGGACTTTGCGGGACTGAAAAAGATCGGCGTCGTGCTCAAAAGGGCGCAGTATTTCATCACCTGCAAAGGGAAGATGATGGAGCACCTCCGCTTTTCGCCCGAAACGGCGCGGCTCGCCCTGTCCAGCGAACGAAGCGTCACGGAGCTGCCGGGACATCAGCCGGAACAGCTGAATCTGCTGGAACAGGCGAAATGGATGAAAGCCTGAAAAGGGGTTCGCAGTCAGGCCAGTAAAAGGCTAACGAAAAGCCATTTTATCCTGTTGTAGCGGCGACCTGCGGTCGCCACCGTTTTTTCGCATTTTCCAGACCGCCCGACAGAGAGACAGGAAAAGGAGGAAAAGATGATTGCCTATCGTTACGACGGCAGCTTTGACGGCATGCTGTCCTGCATTTTCACAAGCTTTGCCCGGCACGAAGACCCGCAGCTGATCGACACCTTCGACCAGCCGCAGGCCGCCCTTATCCCCGTCCGGACCATCCCGACCGAGCCGGACAAGGCCCGCCGGGTCGAGCGCGGCATCCGCGGCAAGATCGGCGAAGAGGAATGGGAGATGGTGCGGGACGGGTTTCTCTGTGAACTGGAAAACCGTGAGGTCATTCTCACAAGGTTTGTCAGGCTGCTGTTCCGGTACGGGAGAAGGGCGGCGACGAACTACGCCGACCCGACGGTCGACGTCCTCTGGAAAGCGCTGCGGCATATGCGGCAGGAAGCGCACCTGCTGAAAGGGTTTGTGCGGTTTTCCGATTACGACGGCGTGCTGGTCAGCGTCATTTCCCCGAAAAACCAGGTGCTGCCGATCCTCGCCGAGCATTTTTCCGTCCGCTTTCCCGGCGAGCAGTTCATGATCTATGACCAGAACCACAAAACCGGCTTTATCCACACCGCGACCGAGCGGCAGTTTATCGAGGTGGAGTCCCTGAACCTGCCGAAAGCCGGCGCCGAGGAAAAAGCCTTCCGGTCGCTGTGGCGCGGTTATTTTCAGCATATGGCCATTAAGGAGCGCGAAAATCCGCTCTGCCAGCGAACCCATCTTGCCCTGCGTTATCGCCCATGGATGACCGAGTTTACCGAAGATGAGGACACCGCTGCGCAGCTGCCGGAAGAAAAAACGGCCGCTTTCCTGCCGGAATTCACGAAATCCCGTTGAAGTTCGTCTTCAGGTATGGTATGCTGAAAGCAGCAAACCTGAAAGGACGGAATAAAAATGAAAAAAATAATCCGGCAGGAATTTCCCTGGTTTCTGGCCCATGCCCTCTGGTTCTGGTGCATTCCGATGCTATATTCCGGCATCGAATCGGCGATGGAAGTCGCGTATCTGATGCTGCTGGTCGGCAACCCGATTTTCTGTATGATTGTCAGTCTTCTTTACGGCATGAAATACGGGCGGAAATGGGGATTTCTGGTTTATCCGGTGGTCGCGTGGATTCCGTCGATGCTGATGTATTACAACAGCACGGCGTTGGTGTTCGGCGTAATCGCGTGGTTCTGCGCCGCAGTCGGCCTGATTATCGGCGGCTGGATGAGAAACCGCCGTCTGAACAGCCGGGAGCGCTGGGAAGAAGCCCATGATCCTGCGCTGCAGGAGAAGAAACCGGCGCAGGCTGTCTCTTCCGGGACTGCCGCACCCCGCGTCGCCTCCAAAACCGCCGCGAAAAACCAGCAGAAAGCCGCTGCCCGCAAAGCCAAAGAGCGCGCCGAAAA
>CAMAJC010000250.1 GCA_945835425.1 uncultured Clostridia bacterium | reverse complement strand
CTCCGGAAAAGAGAAAAACTGATTTAATCAGAGCTTCCCAAGCTTTTTATTCATTCACATACAGATACGGCCGGATATCCGCCAGTTTCTTTTCGCCGATGCCCTTGACGTTTAATAGCTCGTCCACTGACACAAACGCGCCCACTTCATCGCGGTAGGCGAGAATCCGTCCGGCAATCTCCTCACCGATGCCCGGCAGGGAAATGAGCTGCTCAGCCGTCGCCGTATTCAGGTCAAAGGGGATAATCTCTTCGCTTTCGGAGACTTCCGCGCTGCTCTGCGCCGGTGCGTTTTCGGTTTCCGAAACAGCTGCTTCACTGACAGCAACGGTGCTTTCCGCTGCCGGGACGGACGACAGTAAAAGGACACCCTTAGTTTCCGGCGACCTGCCGACTGAAAAGCCGACGATGAACACGCACAGCAGCGCCGTCAGGACAACTGCAACCTGAATGACCCTCCGCTCGTTCATTCGATTTCGATCTTCTTGGAGGCGACGGCGTTCAAGTCCGACCCGGCGATGTTGCCGGAAATAAACTCATAATAGCCCTGGGACGCGACCATCGCCGCATTGTCTCCGCAGAGGGGAAGCGGCGGGCAGTAAAACGCGACGCCTCGTTTGGCAGTATCCTTCTGCAGCCGTTCCCGCAGGCCGGAATTTGCCGAAACGCCGCCTGCCAGCACTAGTTTTTTGTGCCCGGTTTCGTCCAGCGCCAACATCAGCTTTTCCGAAATAATGTCGCAGACCGTCGCCTGAAAAGAAGCGGCAAGGTCGTTTGTATTGATCTTCGTCCCTTTCTGCTGGGCGTTATGAACGGTGTTGATGACCGCCGTCTTCAGCCCGGAAAAGCTGAAATCAAAGGGGCTGCCGTCCACATGGGGACGGGGCAGCTTGAAAGCCGTCGGGTCGCCCAGTTTTGCCGCCTTATCGATGTATACGCCGCCGGGATAGGGGAACCCCATCGTCCGGGCAGCCTTGTCAAAAGCCTCGCCTGCTGCGTCGTCTCTGGTCCTGCCGATGACGCGGAATTTGGTATAGTCGGTCACTTCGACAATATGGCTGTGACCGCCGGACGCGATCATGCAGAGAAAGGGCGGTTCCAGCTCAGGGTGTGCCAGATAGTTGCTGGCTACATGGGAGCGCAGATGATGGGTCGGCACCAGCGGCTTGCCGGTCGCCAGCGAAAGCCCTTTGGCGTAGTTGACCCCGACCAGCAGCGCGCCGATCAGCCCGGGCGCATAGGTGACCGCGATGGCGTCCAGGTCATCGAAGGTCAGCCCGGCCTCTTTCATCGCTCCGTCGACCACCCAGCAGATATTTTCGCAGTGCCGCCTGGAAGCGATCTCCGGCACAACGCCGCCATATTTCCGGTGCTCCTCCACCTGCGTCGAGATGACCGAGGAGAGAATCTTTCTGCCGTTTTCCACGACCGCCGCGGCCGTCTCATCGCAGGAGCTTTCGATTCCGAGTATTCTGATGGTATCTTTCATATTCCTTCCAGATTCCTTTCGCGCAAACAATAGATTATTCCGCCAAAACCGGCGCAGACATGACCAGCCCCGTTTCCGTGGGGTTCTGGTAGAAGTTAGCCCGCTCGCCGACAACCTTGAACCCGAAGCGGCGGTAGACCCGCTGGGCATTATCGTTAGACTCCCGCACTTCCAGATAAATCGTGCAGATGCCGTGCGCTCTTGCATAATCAAACATCCGTCCGACCAGCGCCGTACCAAGTCCGATCCGGCGGTACTGCGGCAGTACGCAGATGCGGTTTAAATTCATCTCATCCAAAACAAAGGTCGTATTGAGGTACCCGCAGATTCGGCCGTTTTCCTCGGCGATCAGCATGTAGCTGTGGTCCTCGTTTAAAGTATCCCGGAGCGACTTCTGGCTCCAGGGGTCGGCAAAACAGCTGCTTTCCAGCAGGAACAGCTGCGGGATATCGGTCGGCAGCGCTTCTCGTATATTCAATTCCCATCCATCCTTTTGTCCATTTTATCCTTTTGCCAGGTACCAGTTTTCCCCGATATGGGCGTCCGAAAGGAGCCTCACCGCATAGTCCGCCACATGCTCCATCTCATAGACCACGATCTCCCGGACACGCTCCGCTTCTTCCTTCGGCGCCTCCACCAGAAGTTCGTCGTGCACCTGTAAGATGAGCCGCGCCTGTAGATTCTCCTGCTGCAGACGGCGGTAGACCCGGATCATCGCCAGTTTGATGATATCGGCGGCGGTGCCCTGGATCGGCATATTCATCGCGACCCGCTCGGAAAATCCCCGCATCGCCGGTTTTTTCGAGAGGATATCAGGCAGGTAGCGGGGCCGGTGGAACAGCGTCTCCACATAGCCCTTCTCTCTGGCCTTTTCAATCGATTCCTTCATATAGCGGTCAACGCCGGAGTAGGTGTGCAGATAATCGCCTATATACTGCTGGGCCTCCTTGACGCTGACGCCGATGTCCTGCGAGAGGGAATACGCGGAAATGCCGTACACAATGCCGAAGTTGATCGCCTTGGAACGGCTGCGCAGCTCGGCAGGCACCTCGTCAAAGGGAATGTGGAAAACCTGCGACGCCGTCATCCGGTGGATATCGGTGCCCTGCCGGAAGGCCTCGATCATATGCTCGTCCCCGGAGATGTGCGCCAGAATCCGCAGCTCGATCTGCGAATAGTCGGCGTCCACCAGTGTCCAGCCCTCCTGCGCCACAAAGAACTTGCGCATCTCCGCACCCAACTTGGTGCGGACCGGGATGTTCTGAATGTTGGGTTCGGTGCTGCTGATACGGCCGGTACGGGTCTCGGTCTGGTTGAAGGTGGAGTGGATGCGCCCGTCGGGCTGAACCGCTCGGGTCAGGCCGACCACATAGGTGCTCGACAGCTTGGACAGCTTGCGGTACTCCAAAATCTTCTCGATAATCGGGTGCATACCCCGCAGCGACTCCAAAACCTCCGCATTGGTCGAATACCCGCTCTTGGTCTTTTTCTGCGGCGGCAGCCCCAGCCTGTTAAACAAAACCTCTGCCAGCTGCTGGGTAGAGTTGAAGTTGAAGGGGATGCCGGCAAGGTCCATGATTTCTATCTTCAGTTCGTCGATCTGCTTGTCCAGCATCTGCCCGAACGCGGAAATGCCGTCGATATCCACCGCAAAGCCCAGTACCTCCATCGAAGCTAGCACCTCGCACAGCGGCAGCTCAATCTCGCGGTACAGATATTCCATCTCCCGTTCCGAAAGGATGGTCTGGATGGCCTTTTTCAGTTCCGGCATCAGGCAGAGGGAAGCAATCTCCGTCTCAGCCTCCACCTTCCGTCCCGGCAGATAAACCTCGCACATCTCCGACAGGGAATAGGATTTGTCGCTGGAAGAAAGAAGATACGCCGCCAGCAGCAGGTCTTCAATCGTCCCCTTGACCGGCGTTTCCCGGATGAATCCTTCTTTATAGGTCTGCTTGGCGTCAAAGGTGACCATCGGGAGTGCGCTTCGGAGCAGCAGCGAAAGGGC
>CAMAJC010000249.1 GCA_945835425.1 uncultured Clostridia bacterium | reverse complement strand
TCCCGGACGGTCAGATGCCGCTCGCCGACCAGCCTTGTGACCGTCTCGCGGTTTTCCCCGGACGGTAATCGCAGCAGTGCCCGTCCGTGCCGCTCGGTCAGGCGGTTTTCGAGGATCAGCTGTTGTTCCGTCTGGGAAAGGGCCAGCAGCCGCATTTTATTGGCGATGGTCGACTGGGCCATACCGAGCTTGGCCGCGGCCTCTTCTTGCGTCACACCCCATTCGACCACCAGCGTCCGCAGCGCCGCCGCTTCCTCGAAGAGGTTTAAATCCTTCCGCTGGATATTCTCGAGGATCGCATAGACAGCCGACTGCCGGGCGGTCGAGTCCATGACCACTGCCGGGATGGTCTCGTTGCCGCAGAGCATCGATGCCCGCAGCCGCCGTTCCCCGGAGATCAGCTCATAGGGCTTGTCCGATTTATCCGGGTCGGTCCTGCGCACTAAAATCGGCTGCAAAACGCCGTTTAGCTTGATCGATTCCGACAGGCTTTTTAAAGCGTCGAGATCAAACTCCTGCCGCGGCTGAGCCGGGTTCGGCGCGATCTCGTCGGTGCCGAGCAGAATGACCTTGCCGACCGTTTTATGCTGGTCGACCAGGCCGTAGTTTTGATTTTTGTTCTTAGAAAAAATTCCCACCGTTGTACATCCTCCTTGTTGCCGTCATGAAAAACAAACGCTGTAAAAACCAAGCGTTTCGTACAACTGGAGTATATCATCGGTGGGAAATTATTTCCAGAAAATCCCGTCGGGAGAAAAATGCTGTCTTTTGGGCCTTTATGCCTTTTGCGGCGGATTCAGCGGGGATTTTTTGATTTTACCGGAGGGACGGGGGAATTTCGGCGGCGTAGGGCGTTCCTTGCGGATGACGACGATAGCGCGGCGGTTGTCGCCGGGAAGGGTGAATTTTGTCACCTTTTCGACTCTTCCGCCCAGCTGTTTGATGGCGTATTTTGCCTCATCCAGCTCCTGCTCGATCTCGTAGCCCTTGAGCGCGATAAAGACGCCGCCCTTTTTGACATAGGGCAGGCAGTATTCCGACAGCTCCCGCAGATGGGCGACCGCTCTGGCACAGGCCGCGTCATATTGTTCACGATATTCCGGTTTACCGCCAAACTCTTCCGCTCTTGCATGGACGCAGACAGCAGGGATTCCCAGCGCATCGCAGACCGTCTGCAAAAAAGTAATCCGTTTGTTTAAGCTGTCCATCAGGGTCAGTTTAATATCCGGCTGCATCAGCGTCACGGGAATGGAGGGAAAGCCTGCTCCGGTGCCGACGTCGATCAGCGAACTGCCTGCGGAAAGCGGACAGGTTTTCAGCAGCAGCAGGCTGTCGAGAAAATGCTTGATGACGATATCGTCCGGCTCGGTGATGGCGGTCAGGTTCATCTTTTCGTTCCACTCGACCAACAGCTGCGCATATTTATCAAACTGCGCCGCCAGTTCATCCGGACAGGCAAAGCCCTCCGCAGCGAGGTTTTCTTTTAAAAACGTCTGGTTTATCATCCGATTTCTCCTTCATTTTGCAGCACTTCGAGGTAAATCAGCAGCGCCGAGATATCCGCCGGGTTGACGCCGGAAATCCGGGACGCCTGCCCGATATTTTCCGGCTGCACGCGGGTCAGCTTTTCCCGCGCTTCCAGCCGCAGGCCGTCGATCCGGTCATAATCGATATTCCCCGGCAGCTTCTTCGCCTCCAGCCGCCGCATTTCGGCGACCTCCAGCATCTGTTTATGGATATATCCCTCGTACTTGGTCTGAATCTCGACCTGTTCCGTGACCGCGCGGGGAAGCGCCGGGCGCTCCGGGTCAAAGGGTGCCAGTTCGTCATACCCCAGCTGCGGCCGCCGCACCAGGTCTGCCAGCTTGCAGCCGGTATGCATCAGCGCCGTACCTTTTTCCTCCAGCAGGCGGTTCAGCTCCTCCGACGGCGCGATATTGGTGTGTTCAATTCGTTCCCGCTCAGCTTTAATCTGGTCGAGTTTTTGCAGCAGCGCCTGATACCGCGCGTCATCAATCAGGCCGATCTGATGGCCGATGGGCGTCAGCCGTTCATCGGCGTTATCCTGCCGCAGCACCAGCCGAAACTCGCTGCGGGAAGTCATCATCCGGTAAGGGTCGCTGCAGCCCTTGGTGACCAGGTCGTCGATCAGCGTCCCGATATAGGAAGTCGACCGGTCGAGCACCAGCGGCTTCCGTCCCAGCACCTTCAGCGCCGCGTTGATACCGGCCACAAGCCCTTGCGCCGCCGCTTCCTCATAGCCGGAAGTGCCGTTGAACTGTCCGGCGCCGTAAAGCCCGGAAACGGCCTTTGCCTCCAGCGTCGGGCGCAAATCCAGCGGGTCTACGCAGTCATATTCAATGGCGTAAGCGTTTCGCATGACCTCCAGATGCTCAAACCCCGGGATTGTCCGCAGAAAAGTGATCTGCACATCCTCCGGCAGGGAAGAGGAAAGCCCCTGCAGATAGATTTCCTCCGTGTCCAGTCCCATCGGTTCGATAAAAAACTGATGGCGCGGTTTATCGGAAAAGCGCATAACCTTGTCCTCGAGGGACGGACAGTACCGCGGGCCGATGGCATGGATCCGGCCGCCGTAGATAGGAGAGCGGTCGATATTGTCCATGATAACCTTGTGGGTATTTTCGTTGGTGTAGGCGATGTAGCAGTCGGCCTGGTTGTGGAGATTTGCCGGGTCGGTCGTAAAGCTGAACGGGACGATCTCATCGTCGCCCGACTGGCGCTCGAATTTAGAAAAGTCGATGCTGCGCCGGTGGACGCGGGACGGGGTGCCGGTCTTGAAGCGTCGCATATGCAGGCCAGCGTTTTTAAGGCTGTCGGTCAGGCCGATTGCCGCCGCAACGCCGTCCGGCCCGGAGGAATAGGAGACGTCGCCCACATGAATCATGCCGCCGAGGTAGGTGCCCGTCGCGATGATGCAGGCTTTCACCGGGTACTCCGCGCCGAGTTTTGTCCGCACTGCTTTGATATGACCGTCCTCTGTGACGATTTCGGTCACTTCGCCCTGCCGGATATAAAGGTTTTCCTGGCTTTCCAGCAGCTTTTTTACATACAGGTGGTACTTCGACCGATCGGCCTGTACCCGCAAGCTATGGACAGCAGGGCCTTTGCCGCGGTTCAGCATCCGGCTCTGGATAAAACAGTGGTCGGCTGCAATCCCCATCACACCGCCAAGCGCGTCGATTTCCCGCACCAGATGTCCTTTCGCAGTGCCGCCGATCGACGGGTTGCAGGGCAGGTTTGCAATCGCGTCCAGCGTCAGCGTAAACAGCACGGTTTTCGCGCCGAGTCTTGCCGCCGACATAGCCGCTTCGACCCCGGCGTGCCCGCCGCCGACCACCGCCACATCATATTCCTCCATCAAATAAGCCATCTCTCTATCTCCTTTCGCAGGCACAGCCTGCACTGGATTCGCCGCGGCCTGTGTACCACGCACCAACCTTAGTAAGGCGGCTCGAGGGCTTCGCCGCCTTCG
>CAMAJC010000248.1 GCA_945835425.1 uncultured Clostridia bacterium | reverse complement strand
CGGCACACCATAATTATTCATTATTCATTCTTCACTATTCATTCTTCATTAAATAGAGAAAGGTCTGAGCAGTATGGCAACAATCCGGGAGGTGGCGGCGAAGGCAGGCGTTTCGCTGAGCACCGTCTCGATCATCATCAACGGCCAGGCACAGGAGCGCAAGATTTCCCCGGCGACCTGCAAGCGGGTATGGGACGCGGTGCGGGAGCTGGACTACCAGCCGAACATTGCGGCGCGGAAGCTGAGGCAGTCCGGCGGCAGCAGCAGCATCACCATCGCCCTTTACTGGGCCAACGACTTCCGCACGACGATGCTCAGCCGGTTTCTGCAGGGGATGCAGCGGCAGATTGTCGGGCGGACGGACGTCGAAATCGTCGTCATGACCTACCTGTCGGGCAAGCTGGGCGCGCAGCGCTCCCTTCTGGAAGGCAGGCGGTTCCACGCGGCGATCATCAGCGGCGCATCCGAGCAGGACATGGCCTTTCTCGAGCAGGAGCAGCTGAACGTCCCCATCGTCATCTACAACCGCGAGAGCGCCCATTACCCCTGCGTCACCGTCGACGAGCGGAAGATGGGCCGGATGGCGGCGGAAAAGCTTTTGAGTCTCGGGCACAGGAATATCTGTATGCTCTCCTCGCCGCACACCTTCCCCTATATGCGGGAGCGCGACGAGGGCGTGCAGACGGCCTTTGCCGAGGCCGGGTTCCCGGTTTATGCCGACCGGGTGCTGGAAACCGAGTCGTCCCTGGCAGGCGGCGCTGCGGCGGCAAGAAAGGTGCTCGACGGGATGATACCCTGCACGGCGCTCTACTGCTCGTCCGACGCCATTGCGCTGGGTGCCCTGCGGACCCTCTATGACCGCGGGATCAAGGTCCCGGAGCAGATGTCGGTCATCAGCATCGGCAACGGCGAGCCGTCCTTTGCGGCCTATGCGGTGCCTGCCCTGACCAATGTTTATCTGCCGATGGAATCGATGGCCGAGCGGTGCCTGGAGATTGCCCTGCGGCTGGTCGGCACCCATGAGGAGAGCCGGGAACAGGTCTTCCTCGATACCCCGCTGATAACAAGGGAAAGTACAGGGCCTGCACCGACGAGGTGAATAAACATAGATAAAAGAGAATAAAGAATAGATAACAGATAATAGTGAAGGGACGCGCCAATGGTGCTGATTTAAATTTATTATCTAATCAATATTCTCCATTATCTATTATCTTCATATAAAAAAATTCGCCCCGTACCTTTGCGGGTACAGGGCATAGATTTATTTAGCGAATTCTTCGAGGTAAATCAGCGGCGCCGAGAGGTTTTGTTCCTCGTAGGACTTATAGCTGTTGCCGGCGTGGAGGGTGAAGGCGTTATCGGCCGGACTAAAACCGGCGCCGAGAGGCAGGATGAGGTCGAGGGCGCGGTCGCCGTAGTCGGTCTGGGAAGGCGAAACGCTGCCGCCGAAGCAGGCCATGACCTTTTCGACATACCGATAGATGCGGGCAGGGTTTTCCTCGCCGGTCTGTTCATCGTCCGGAGAGAGGATGCCGGAGTAGTTGTCGCTGAGGCGGATGGTGCAGGTGTCCTTCTGTTCCAGCAGTTGAATGCCGAAGACGGTGGTGCCTTCCCGTTTGCCGGAGACGGCGGCGGAATGGCGGACAACCTCGAGGATCGCCCGGCGGAGCAGTTCCCAGTTGACCTGCACCGTCACGGGATAAGGCGGCAGCATTTCCCGCACCGGCATGGCCAGCCCGGGCAGGTCGACCCGGATGCTGTGGGTCAGCTCCCAGAGCGCCTCCGTCAGGACGACCCGCTGCGGCGGATACAGCTCGGTAAGCGGCTCGGCCATCTCCAGCCGGTTGCAGGCGAGGCAGATTCTCCGGCAGTCCATATTGGCGTCCCGGAGGGAGTCGGTGACGGTTTTGTAGTCCTGGGCGTTATAGAGATCGAGGTCGTTGAAAACATCTTCAACGGCCGAATGGCTGTGGACAGCCGATTCAACCGCAAGGCGGATTTGTTCCAGGCTGGCGGCGTATACCTCGTCCGGCAGCTTTTCAAGGTCCAGCTGCGGCTCCTGCGCTGCGGGCAGCTCCCGGAAGAGCAGGCTGTCGCCGAACCGGGAAATGTCCAGCCGGCTTCCGCCCTTCGTCCGCAGGGTGTGATGATAATCAAATGCGGAAAATACCGGCGGGTACTCCGGGTCAAAATACTGCGGCAGAACCGCTGTCAGCGGCATTCCGATGCAGTCGGGGTACGCTTTTGCCGCCGGTTTGCTGGCGGCGAGGATGGTTCCGGAAAGATCGGTACCAAAGGAAATGATATTGTCCATTTCGGACAGAATCATGGTAAGCTGGTTCATATTAAGACCTCCGATTATGAAATGAACTGGGTTCATCCCGTGTTTTATTATATCCAAATTATATCACATTGTAAAGTGAAAAATCTGTTGTATTTTGTCGAAAGAAATGAAAAAATTGGAGGAATTCTAATTTATGCTGACGGGAAATGACTGGGATAGGATATTAAAGGAAGAAATTGACAGCGAAAGCTTTAAGCAGCTCCAGGCGTTTTTGGCGCAGGAGTATGCGACCCGCACGATTTACCCCTCGATGGTCAATATTTATAACGCGCTGCGGCTGACCCCTTACCATGAGGTCAAGGCGGTCATTCTGGGCCAGGACCCTTACCACGGCCCCGGCCAGGCTCATGGCCTCGCGTTTTCGGTTCAAAAGGGCGTGCCGGTGCCGCCGTCTCTGCAGAATATTTATAAGGAAATGGCGCAGGATATCGGGTTTAAAATCCCGCACCACGGCTGCCTGACCGGCTGGGCGGAACAGGGCGTGCTGCTTTTAAACACCGTGCTGACCGTCCGCGCCGGACAGGCCGGTTCCCATAAGGGCATGGGCTGGGAGCAGTTCACCGACGCGGTTATCGAAAAGCTCAACGAGCGCGAGCGGCCGATCGTCTTTATGCTCTGGGGACGCAATGCCGCCCAGAAAAAACCGCTCATCACAAACCCTGCCCACCTTGTCCTCACCGCTGCCCATCCAAGCCCTCTCTCGGCGTATAACGGCTTCTTCGGCTGCCGCCACTTCTCCGAGGCTACCCGGTTTCTGAATCAGCAGGGCATGAATATCGACTGGCAGATCGAGGATTAGTATGAAGTGTGGAGAGTGAAGAGTGGAGAGTGGAGTGAAGGAGCGGCGCGGGTCGCGCCGCGATTGAATAGAGACGTTCCCGAAAGGAAAATGACTCGTAACTGATAACTCTGTCCTCGCACGTTTTAGTGTTTAGTTTCTAAATCTAACTAAGCAACTCATAATTCGAGCGGAGAACTATGCCGGACATTTGCTTTCTGTCCCGTGTGAACGGGGCTATTTAAATCATGGCGCGATCCGCGCCATACATTCACTCCACTCTTCACTCTCCACTCTTCACACTGAGCGAGGCTCTCCACTCTTCACTCTTCACACTTGAAAGGAAGCGTTTTCATGGCAAAGAAACCAGAAAAGACCAACGTGATGCGCCTGC
>CAMAJC010000247.1 GCA_945835425.1 uncultured Clostridia bacterium | reverse complement strand
TGCTGTTCATGAGCTGCGCCAGAACCAGCAGGATCACGGCGGTCATATAGCCCATGCTGATGAGCAGCACCGTCTGTACGCCCCAGTTTTCGATGACCGCACCGGCATACTGCAGGCTGATCATACCGGCGAGGCTGCCGTAGACCGCGTCGACCAGGCCGTTGGCGGTGGTCTGGAGGGAGTGGTCGACCTTCTGGGCGACGATGCGGCGGCAGGCCGGGAGCATAAAGCTGTAGCAGCCATAGGAAACGCAGGTGCCGACGACGATCATTGCCGGGCTGGTGGCCAGGAGATCAAGGATAATCGTCAAAACCGGCAGGCAGACAAACAGCCGCAGCTGTTTCTCCGAATCAAAGCGGGACAGTTTCCCGGCGAGGATAAAGCAGACAAACTGCAAAACACAGCCGATGCCGGAGTCGATGCCCTGCCAGCTGACGTCGCCGCCGACGTTTTGCAGCAGCATGATTTTCAGGCTGGACACCGGCGCGTTGGAAAGCCCCAGCAGCAGCAAAAGCAGCAGCATGAACATATACGGCCGGTTTTTGCTCAGGGCGATGATGTCTTTAAAGGAAATGCGCTTGGCGGCGCTTGCTTCTTCCCGCGGCGCATCGGGGATGGAGGAGGCAAGCCCCAAAGTCGAGACGGTCATGATCAGGCAACATACCGGCATGACCCAGTACCCCAGCTGTTGGATCAGCTTGCCCATCAGGGCGATTGCAATGGCATAGCCCATGCTGCCGAAAGCCCGTGCGCGGGAATAGATGCTGCCGTCATACCGCAGGGATTTCAGCAGCCAGGAGTCCAGATTCGACCCGGCCGGCCCCAGCAGGAACCCCAGCAGCCCGTAACAGACGGCGTAAACCCCGATGTTCGGCGCAAAGTAAATGCCCAGACAGCTCAGCCAGCTGCCCGCAACCACCAGCATAAAAATCCATTTGTTGCAACGCAGCCGGTCGCAGATGCTGCCCCATATAAACTGTCCGATGAAGGCGCACATCATATATACGGCGACGAGCCTGCTGACAGTACTCTGGGAATAGCCTTTTTCCAGGCCGAAGGCGCTGACATAGCTGCAGAAGGTGGCCATGATCGACCAGTATACCGGCTGCAGGACGGAAAAACGCAGGATCAGGTTGTTTTCTGTAAGTTGTTTTCTCATGGGCGGATTCCTTTCCGATGGGGGTAAGGACGCCGGGAACAAGCGGCCTTTGGGAGACTCTGACAGCCGTTTGCGGAAAAGCAGCAGAATATCCATATTTATATTATGGTGCTGAATAGTTCAGCTGTCAAGTTCTTTTCAAAGGAACTTCTGATTTAATCGGCTTTTCTCTTTTTCGGAGACGTATCCCAGCGGCTTTTCCCCCCGCCTGCGGCGGGGAAAAAGCCTTTAATCAGAGTTTCCCAAAGTTTGATGGACAATCAGGAAGATATTGCCCATTTGGTGACTTTGTCACGGAAAACGGACGGGAAAAGGGGTATACTGTAACCAGAGAGAGGGAATATTCCCGGAGAGAGGATGAACAAAATGGCTGTACGTTTAAATGAAGACAAAGAGGTCGTCGAGACCGTCCGCGAGGGCTTAAAACGCACCGGCGGCTACTGTCCCTGCAGGCTGCAGCGCACCGATGATACCAAATGCATCTGCAAGGAGTTCAAGGAGCAGATGGCGGACCCGGATTTTGAGGGCTACTGCCACTGTATGCTCTACTATAAATCGAAAGATTAAATTTACCGGAAAGGAAGATTTGTTATGGCAGTTATCCATTTGACCAAAGAAACCTTTGAAAACGAGGTTATGCATTCCGATAAAAAAGTGCTGATCGACTTCTGGGCCAGTTGGTGCGGACCCTGCCGGATGGTCGCGCCGCTGATCGACGAGATCGCAAACGAGCAGGACGCCGTCAAGGTCTGCAAGGTCAACGTCGATGAGCAGCCGGAGCTGGCGCAGGCGTTCGGCATCATGAGCATCCCGACCCTGTGCGTCATTGAGGGCGGCAAGGTCGTCGCGTCGGCTGTCGGCGCAAGACCGAAAGCGGATATTCTGGCGCTGATCGGTTAAGCGTGCATAGGAAGGCTCTGGGGATTTCCCCGGGGCCTTTTTGTTTTATACATAACTCCGTCATTCCGTCCGTTTCCGCAGCCCCTTTTTGTCCAGAATCTCAACTGTCCCGCGGCTGACGCGGACCAGTCCTTCCGAGGTGAAATAGCGCAGCATTCTTGAGACAACCTCTCTGGCCGAGCCCATATACCGTGCGATCTGGTCATGGGTCAGGTGAAGGGTATCGCTGCCGGTTTTGGCGGCTTCGTCCAGCAGAAAAATCGCAAGCCGCTTGTCAAAGCTCATGAACAGAATCTGCTGCATGACCCACATGGCGGAGGAGAAGCTTTCGGCGGCGCTGCGCAGGGCGAAGTTCTCGGCGTAGATGTTCGAGGCCGTGACTTCCGCAAAGGCGCTTCCGTTTACGATCTGCACCATTGATTCTTCCTCCGCGTCGACGAAAACGTCAAAGGTGACCTGCCGCATGGCGCAGGACGCCGACAGGATGCAGACCTCTCCGGCATACAGCCGGTAGAGGGTGATTTCCCGTCCTTCATCCGACATCAGATACACCCGCAGGCAGCCCTTTTCGACGATCAGCACGCCGGTGCAGCTGCCGTCGCCGCCGTGGATATGGGCGCCCTTGTCAAAACGGGCAGGCTTTGCGGCCTGACAGAGCTTTTGCCGTTCGGTATCGGTCAGCTTGTCCCAGAAGGGAAAGTACTGGCGGAGAAAATCGGGACATTTTTGCTGCTCCATACAGGTCTCCTTTCATGCGGAATGCTCTGAGTTATTCGATTTCCTGCCTTTTCAGAGACATATTCATGCGGCTTTCCCCGCCTTCAGCGGGGGAAAGCCTTTATCAGAGTTTTGTGAGGTTCTATTTCTAATATATCAGTTTTTTGGATATTTTGCAATAGGACAAAACGAAAATGCTTTTATGCCCTAAAAACGGCAGAATAGTGTCTGCTGATAAAAGTTTCCGCATCCTTTCAAAACCGTAAGATTGGGAGCGGTTTTGTAAGCCGGTTCGATGGCAGGAGACGCCGCTTTCTGTTATAATAAAACCATCGGCGGCAGGGGAGATATCCGCCGGAGAAATACCGGGCAGCAGGCCCGGTCTGCAGAAAGGAAGAGACCTATGTCACTTTTGGAAATCAGCCATTTACAGAAAATCTATGTGACCCGGCTGGGCGGCAACCAGGTCGAAGCGCTCCACGACGTCAGCTTTTCGGTGGAAGATGGGGAGTATGTCGCGATCATGGGCGAGTCCGGTTCCGGCAAGACGACGATGCTGAACATCCTCGCGGCTCTCGACCGGCCGACCGCCGGGACTGTCTGTTTAAACGGCGTCGAGCTGTCCAGTCTGCCGGAGAAAAAGCTGTCGGCTTTCCGGCGGGATAATCTGGGGTTTGTCTTCCAGGACTTTAACCTCCTGGACACCTTTACGCTGGGGGACAATATCCTGCTGCCGCTGGTGCTGCAGGGCGTGCCCTATAA
>CAMAJC010000246.1 GCA_945835425.1 uncultured Clostridia bacterium | reverse complement strand
TGCGCGCGTGAAGTGATGCTTACGCATCGTGAAGCGTCTGCGGACGTGAGGGGATGGAAAATGGCGGCTGCTGGGGTTTCCGGTGGCCGTTTTCAATTGGTATGCAGATAAAAATATACAATATGCCTTGCAGGCGGTTTGTAAATATGATAAAATAAATGCATAGACATCAGGAAAGATGGATAATTCCGTAAGGGAAAGGAAGAATCGTCATGGAAAAGAAATATGATATCGTCTCTGTCGGAGAAATCCTGATCGATATGACCGAAATCGGTAAAAACGAGAAGGGTTCCAGCCTTTTTGCAGCTAATCCCGGCGGCGCACCGGCCAATGTTGCGGTCGCGGCGTCCAGGTTGGGCGCGAAAACCGCGTTTATCGGCAAGACCGGCAACGACCCGCTGGGACAGGGTCTGCGGAATGTATTGGAGAAAAACGGAGTTGATACCGCGGGGTTATCGGTCGATAAAGCCGTGCCGACGACAATCGCCATGGTCTCTGTAGATGAAAATGGGGAACGGGATTTTACCTTTTTGCGCAATCCCGGCGCGGACATCATGCTTTCGTCCGATGAACTGCCGGAGGAAATGATCAAAAACAGCAAGATCCTGCATTTTGGCTCAGTCAGCCTGACGGATGAGCCGGAGCGGAGCGCGACTCTGCGGGCAGCGGAGATCGCCCGGGCTGCAGGCGTGACCGTCAGCTATGATCCCAATTACCGCGCGGCACTCTGGGACAACGAAGAAAGGGCGCTGCAAGAGATGAAGGCGGCGCTTCCGTTGGCGGATATCGTGAAGGTGTCCGATGAAGAGCTGCAGCTGCTGACCGGTACGAGCCATCTGGAGCTGGGCAGCAAGGCCCTGGCAGAGGCAGGTCCCTGGCTGGTTCTGGTCACTTTGGGCGCGGACGGCGTGTTCTACCGGATGGGCGGCAATACCGGCCATGTTCCCGGACGCCGCGTCACCGTCGCCGACACCAACGGAGCTGGCGACACCTTCTTCGGCGCCGTCCTGACCAAGCTGACCGGCCTTTCGGATATGCGCGCTATGGCGGTGCAGCAGCTGGAAGTGATTCTGCGCTTTGCCAACGCGGCCGCGTCCATTACGACTTCCCGTTCGGGTGCAATCCCGGCAATGCCGACCCTTGCGGAAACGCTGGCGGCGTTAGACTGATTTTTCGCTGGCATTTTTGCGTTCCTTTTCCAGGGCGTATTTGCGCCTGGTGGCCATGCCGCCGCGGATATGCCGCTCCTGCTTGTTGAGGTCTAAAAGCTGGCGGATTTCCTTATAAAGACTCGGGCTGACCTGGCGCAGCCGGACGGTGATGTCCTTATGTACGGTCGATTTGGAAACGCCGAACTGGCGCGAGGTATCCCGGACGGTGGTCTGCCGCTCCAGCATATACCGCGCCAGCTGCACGCACCGTTCCGGTTCGGCTGAAGAAGTCCACTGTGCCGCCTGTTCATAAAATGATTTATCCACAATTCTTCCCTCCGGTTTCCGGGACGCGCCTTATCACTTTGTCCCGTTCTTTACCGGATAGTATGCGCCGGTGTCCGAGAATATGAATATCGGGCGCCGGCGCATTTTTTTGTTTATTTGCAGAAAACCCTTGACTGTAAACCCGCTTTATCCTTTATACTGGCGGTGAAAGGGGAGACAAACATGACCATAAAAGAGCTGGAAGCAAAAACGGGGATGGAGCGCGCCAATATCCGGTTTTATGAACGGGAAGGGCTGCTCAGCCCCAGACGACTGGAAAACGGTTATCGGGATTATTCAGAAGAGGAAGCGGAGCTGCTGCTGCGGGTCAAGCTTCTGCGCAGTCTGCATGTCCCGCTGGATGAGATCAAGGCGATGCGGGACGGAAGCCTTTCTTTGAGCACAGCGCTGGCGCAGCAGCAGGAGCGGCTGATGCAGGAAGAACGTGACGCGGCCTATGCCGGGAAGGTCTGCCGGGCAATCCGGGAGGACGGGGTGTCTTTCGGGCAGCTGGACGCGAAGAAATATCTGGACGGAATGCAGCGGGGAGAAGAAGAAAAGCCTTCTGCATACCTTGAAACGGCTGTAAAGGAAGATACCTTGCCACAGGCTTTTTATCCCTGGCGGCGGTTTCTGGCGCGGATGCTCGACCTGTCGATCTATGGCGTTTGCTGGACGCTGGTGCAGATTTTTGTTTTTCATGTCAACATAGCGAATCGAGGCGTCTTTTTTTCTTTGCTGGACAGCTATGTGGGGTACGGGCTGATGCTGCTCCTTGAGCCGCTGATGCTCCATTTCCTCGGCTGGACGCCGGGCAAACTGCTTCTCGGTCTGCGTCTTGAGGGCGAAAACGGGCGGCTGGAACTGCGGGACGCATACGCCCGCACCTTGGAAATGTTTGGGAGTGGGATGGGTTATGGTATTCCGGGCTATGCCCAGTACTGTGAATGGAAAGCCTATCAGCGGTGCAGCGAAAATGAGCGTCAGCCTTGGGATGTCAGCAATAACTTCGAAATCGCGTATCATGCGGTGGAAAGGGTAAGCACTTTACAAGGGCTTGGATATGCCTGCGCGCATCTGGCGGTTTTTGCGGTGACGGCTCTGGCGCTGATTTTGCAGCTTCTGCCGCCAAACCGCGGAGAACTGAACATTGCGCAGTTTGCGGAGAATTATAATTATTATGCGGATTATCTGGGACTGGACTTTGGGGAATATTATTTTTCCGAAGAAGGACAGTGGGCGGAAAGGCCGGAAGACGGCGTGTATTATGTAAACATTCTGGAACAGCCGACGCTGGAGTATCAATATACTCTATCTGACGGCTATCTGACGGGCGTTTCATTTTCGATGGATGTGCAGGGGCAGCAGCAGCTCATATCGATAAATGATACCGAAATGCTCCTCGCTGCATTGTCCTATGCCGGTGCGCAGAAAGGGTTCCTGTCTTCAGGCATGCCCTGGCAGCTGCAGGAGGTGATTTCCGAAAAAGCGGCAGACGGCTTTTGGCTCAGCAAATGCGGATTGGATATTCGATGCACTGTCGACAAAAGAGGGTATACCTCTTCCCTAAGAAATGGTCTGGCGGTATATACGGATATTGATGACCCTGAACGCTATTTTTCCCAGCAGTTTTCCATCGTCAAACAGCAATAAAAAGGAGGCATGGCTGCAAATAGCCACGCCTCCTTTTCATTTTTCGATCTCATAGGGCCAGTCGATGATGCCGCCGAAATCGTAGACCTGCGTATAGCCCATGTCGGCAAGGGTCCGCGCTGCTTCGGCGCTGCGCCGTCCGCTGCGGCAGTAGACGAGGATCGTCTGCTCCTTGTCCGGCAGCAGGTCTGCCGCCTTTTCGGAAAGTTCGGTGTTCGGGATCAGCAGTGCACCCGGAATATGTCCCTCAGCATACTCCTGCTCGGTGCGGACGTCCAAAAGGACGTATCCTTGCTGCTCGTCCAGCATCTGTTTGGCTTCCGAAGCTGTAATGAGATTTGGCATGATGCTTTCCTCCTGTCCGGGTTGTCCTGCGCACCCTGTCAGCGCCAGAACTGCCGACAGGGCG
>CAMAJC010000245.1 GCA_945835425.1 uncultured Clostridia bacterium | reverse complement strand
AGATAGAGGATATTCAGTCCGCGAGGGAGGAAGTGTATGGCGAAAAAGACTAAGAAGCTGCACTTCCGCTTCGGGGACAAGCATATCGACTATATCCGCAGGTGCCGCGAGAACACCTATAACATTGCAGAGGGCGCTGTCCGCGCAGGCAAGACGATCGACAACGTTTTCGCCTTTGCGACCGAGTTGGAATATGCGCCGGACAAGATTCATCTTGCGTCCGGTTCTACGGCGGCGATAGCCAAGCTTAATATCGGGGACTGTAACGGTTTCGGGCTGGAATATCAGTACCGTGGGCGCTGCCGGTGGGGGAAGTTCAAGGGCAATGAATGCCTGTACCTGAAAACCGCTACCGGCGAGAAGGTCGTGATTTTTGCAGGTGCAGGCAAGGCGGATTCCTATAAGCGAATCCGCGGCAACTCCTACGGAATGTGGATTGCGACCGAGGTAAACCTGCATCACGACAGCTTCATCAAAGAGGCATTCAACCGGACGGCGGCAGCAAACCGCCGGAAATTCTTCTGGGATTTAAACCCGTCCAATCCGGGCGCCGCGATCTACAAGGACTACATCGACCTGTACCGGGAAAAGGCGGATAAAGGCGAGCTGCCGGGCGGCTGCAACTATCAGCTTTTTACCCTGACCGACAATATAACGATCAGTGAGCAGCGCCGGAAAGAGATTATCGCTCAATATGACCCGCACAGCGTCTGGTACCGGCGGGACATTTTGGGGCAGCGCAGTGTGGCGGACGGCCTTTGTTTTCAGCAGTTTGCGGACGATCCGAAGCGGCTGCTGACCGACCGGCCGGACTATGATTTTGTACAGATCGGCGTGGACTTCGGCGGGAACAAGTCTGCGCACGCTTTTGTCGCGACCGGTATCAAGCGCGGATGGGGTATTACCTACCTGATGTCGCGCCGGATTGAGGCCAAAGGCGTCACGCCGGAGCAGCTGTATCAGCATTATGCGGATTTTGCCGCCGCCTGCCGGGCAAAATACCCGGGGCAGTATGCGTACACCTACGCCGACAGCGCGGAACAGACGCTGATTGCGGGCATGGCGTCCCGATTCCCCGGCATCCGCAACAGCATAAAAAATCCGATTATAGACCGCATACGGGCGACCAACAGCCTTGTTGCGCAAGGGCGGCTGCATTATACCGCTGACTGTCAAACGCTGGTAGACGCTATGTGCACGGCAGTCTGGGACAGCAAAAAGCTGGAGGATGTGCGGCTGGACGATGGAACAAGTGATATTGACACACTGGACGCGGCAGAATACAGCTGGGAGCGGTATCTCTATCAGCTGGTTAAGACAGGAGGCACAAAATGACCATCATCGAATGGCTAAAAAAAAGAGGATACGAGGTGCATGACGATATGTACCCGTATATTGACCGGTGGTTTGACTGGTACCAGGGCAAGGTCAAGGGTTTTCACGACTATTTGATCTACAACGGCACAAATAAAATCAGCTGCAGCCGGAAAAGCCTCTGTATGGCAAAACAGGTCTGCCAGGACTGGGCCGACCTCCTGCTGAATGAGAAGGTGCACATCAATCACCCAGATCAAAAGACGCAGGACTTTATCGTGCAGGTGCTGAACGGGAACAATTTCTGGGTACGCGGGAACCAGGCGGTCGAGGATGCTTTCTGGTCCGGGCTGGTGGCCTGCGTGCCATATCCGGATGGGGTGGTTTTATCCGGCGACGGGAGGATTGTGGAGGCAACGGGAATCCGGCTTTTCTTTTCGGTAGGTCGTCAGATTATCCCGCTGACCGTTGAAAACGGAGAATGCACCGAGTGCGCTTTCACAACCGAAACGAAAATCGGGGGAAAGACCTATACGGTCATGCAGATGTGCGTGCTGGAAAACGGCCTGTACACGATTTACAACCGGGTATTCGACACCACGCACAGCGACCTGAAAGAGATCGAAAACCCGGCATCGATTTCCCAGTTTGCGCATATCGCGGCGAAATGGGAAACCGGGATGGATATCCCGCCGTTTGTCTTTTTACGGCCAAACCTAAAAAACAATATCGACCCGCTTTCGCCCTTCGGCGTATCGGTGTTTTCCGGTGCGCTGGACATCCTGCGCGGGCTGGACACGGTGTATGACGCTTATATCAACGAGTATCTGCTGGGCAAAACGCGGGTCATGGTGCAGACGGAAGCGCTCAATTTTGAAAGTGGGCGGCCGGTCTTTGACCCGAACGACGTGGCCTATTATCAACTGCCCACCGGGCAGGGAAATCCGGAAAAGCCGTATATCGAGCCGATTCAGCCGCAGATTCGCGCTGAGGCAATGCAGACCGGGCTGAACGACAGCCTGAATCTGCTGTCCATGCGCTGCGGATTCGGCGAGCGGCACTATAAATTCACCGATACAAACGTCACGACGGCGACGCAGGTCATCAGCGAAAACAGCCATATGTTCCGGACGCTTAAAAAGCATGAGATTGTCATGGATGCGTTCTTCAAAGGGCTGGCGCGGCTGATTGTCCGGTATGGGCGAGAGTATCTGAAACTGTCGCTGACAGACGCGGATATCACGGTCGATTTCGATGATTCGATTATTGAGGACAAGACTTCGGTCATGAACGATATGCGGCTGGATGTGTCTGCCGGCCTTCTCAAACCGGAAGTTTATATCTCTAAGAAATATAACGTGAGCGTCGAGGAGGCGCGGGAGATGATGCCGGGTGTGAAGCCGGAATATGTCTTTGCGGGTGGTGCTGAATGATCGCACCGGAACATTACCTGACCTGGCCTGAGCCGCTGGAAAAACTTGCGCGGGACGTCGAGGACTTCATCCTCTCGGACATCTGCCGCAGGATAAAACAGGACGGCTATATTACAGCGACCGCAGAGATTCAACTTTCCGCCCTGATCGGCCGCGGCTGGTCGGCGGATGCATTACAGCAGGTGATTGCGCAGATGGTTGGATTGTCTGAAGCGGAGCTGCAGCAGCTCTATGAAAAGGCGGCACAGGAAAGCGACCGGTTTGACCAGGAAGTGTATCAGAAGTTGGGCGTAAAGCCGGAGCGGCTGAAAGACAATGAGCGGCTGCAATCGGAAATCCGTGCGCAGGCCAAACAGACCGCGGACACCTTCCGCAACTTCACCGGTTCCCTGGGATTTTCGGTGAACCAAAACGGTCGGCAGGCGTTTTTGCCCGTCGCGAAAACCTATCAGTACATCCTGGACCGGGCACAGGCCGAGATTCTTTCAGGCGGCGCGTCAGGGCAGGAGGCAATCAAGCGGGCTGTGCGGGATTTGGCTGCATCGGGCGTTAAAACTGTATCTTATCAGTCGGGGCGGGTCGACCAACTGGACGTGGCAGTCCGTCGGGCAACGGTCACCGGACTGAACCAGATCGCTGAAGCGGTAAATGAGGAAAATGTAGAGCGTTTTGAAAGTCCGCTGGTCGAGGTTTCGGCTCATGGCGGCGCACGCGATACCGGCAGCGGTTACCAGAACCACAAAGCGTGGCAGGGCGAGGTCTACTATTGGCGGCAGAAAGATAAATGGGGACGCGACGATCTGCGGC
>CAMAJC010000244.1 GCA_945835425.1 uncultured Clostridia bacterium | reverse complement strand
GAATATGTTTATTTGTTGTAGCGGCGACCTGCGGTCGCCACCGATATTGGAAAGGGAAATTGGTACAAAACCGGTGGCGACCGTAGGTCGCCGCTACAGGCGGTAAGGAGGGATGCCCTACCGATGAAGACGGGAAATTGCAAAAAACGCGCTGAAATGCCGCAGGTTTTTTCCTGTGGTTTTATTTTTTACTTTCCGTTTCTTTTCTTTTTGCCCCGTCTATGCTATACTATATTTGAATATGCCCTGCGGACGGAAGGGTCTGCGCAGAGATAAAGGAAACTCTGATGAAGGGCTTTTCCCCGCCGCAGGCGGGGAAAAGCCGCATAAACACATCTTTGGAAAGGCACAAAGCAGATTAAATCAGAGCTTCATACATAAACAAAATGACAGGGAAAACCTGAGTGAAAGGATGGCCTTCATGCCGGAAGAGATGGAGTGTCAGCAGGCGCAGTCCACAGAACTGCTGACCAAAGAGGAATGGGAGCCGCTGCTGCAGGATACGGAGAAGCTCTCTCCGATGATCCAGCAGTATCTGCAGATAAAAAATCAGCATAAAGGATATATTTTATTTTTCCGGCTGGGCGACTTTTACGAGATGTTTTTTGGCGACGCGCTGCTCGTATCGAGGGAACTGGAGCTGACCCTGACAGGGAAAAACTGCGGGCTGCCGAAGCGCTCGCCCATGTGCGGCATCCCGCACCAGTCAGCAGACACCTATGTCCAGAAGCTGGTGGACAAGGGGTACAAGGTCGCGATCTGCGAGCAGGTCGAGTCGCCTTACCTCGCAAAAGGCGTCGTCAAGCGGGAAGTTATCCGCATCACGACCCCCGGCACCGTCATCGAAAGCACGATGTTGCCGGAGGGAGAAAACAACTATATCGGTTCGGTTTATGTCCGCGCCGAAGGGAATAAGGGGATCGGCGTCTGCTTCGCGGACATTTCCACCGGCGAGATGCAGTTTGCCGAGCTGCCGGGCGAGGACCTTTCCCGGACGCTGATCGACGAGCTGTCCCGGTTTGAGCCGAAGGAACTGCTGCTGAACCCTGCCTGCACAGCGCTGTCGGAGGTGAGCGCATTTATCCGCGACCGGCTGCAGTGCGTGCAGGACCGCTGGGCGGAGGAGGACTATCAGGACGAGGCTTTTGCGGAGCAGATCCGTGCGCAGTTTAAAGCGGCGTCGCTCTCTGATCTGGAGCTGGACGGGAAACCGCTGGCGCTCAGAGCCGTCGGGAGCCTGCTCTCCTATCTTACCGAGACCCAGATGAACGGCGTGCAGCGGCTTACGACCCTTCACTGCTACACCGAGGAGCAGTTTTTGGCCCTCGACCTGACCGCCAGACGGAACCTCGAGCTGGTGGAAACGATGCGCAGCCGCGAAAAGAAAGGGTCGCTCCTCTGGGTGCTGGACCGCACCAAGACCGCTATGGGCAAGCGGCTGATGCGCAAATACCTCGAGCAGCCGCTTTTAAATATCGCCAAAATCACCCGCCGTCAGTCGGCTGTGCAGGAATTGTACCAGAAAACGGTCGAGCGCGGGGAACTGATCGAAGGGCTCTCAGGTGTCTATGACCTCCAGCGGCTGATGACCAAGGTCGTCTACGGCACCGTCGGGCCGCGGGACCTGCTGGCTCTGGCGACAGCGGCAGGGAAGCTCCCTCAGATCAAAGCCGTCACCGAGACGCTCAGTGCAACGATGCTCCGGGAACTGGACCAGAAGCTGGATATACTCGCCGATGTGCGGGAACTGATCGAAGCGTCCATCAGCCCCGACTGCCCGGTCACGATGAAGGACGGCGGCGTCATTAAAAAGGGGTATTCGGATGAGCTGGACGAGCTAAGTGACCTTAAAAACAACGCCAGCGGCTACCTCACCGCCATGGCGGAACGGGAAAAGGAAAAGACCGGCATCAAGACGCTGAAAATCGGCTACAACCGGGTGTTCGGCTATTATATTGAGGTGTCCAAGTCCTTCATCGACCAGGTGCCGAAGGAATGGATCCGCAAACAGACCCTTGTCGGCGGCGAACGGTACATTACCGAAGAACTCAAAGATTTGGAGACCCGGATGCTCTACGCGACCGAGAAGATGCTGGCGCTGGAAGCGGAGCTCTATGAGGACGTCCGCAGAAAGGTGCAGGAGCGCCTGCCCGCGATCGAGCGGACGGCGGCAGCGGTCGCGGAGCTGGACGTGCTGGCGTCTCTGGCGGAGGTGGCGGTCCAGAACCGCTATGTCTGCCCGACCGTCACCCTTTCGGGTACGATTCATATCGTCGGTGGCAGACATCCGGTGGTCGAGATGCTGGGTGCGGAAAACGGCCTTGCAGGCCGCGGGGAAAGCACCGCCTTTATCCCCAACGACACCCTGCTGGACACCTCCGCCAACCGGATCGCCATCATCACCGGCCCCAATATGGCCGGTAAATCGACCTATATGCGGCAGGTGGCGCTGATCACCATCATGGCGCAGATGGGCTCCTTCGTCCCGGCGGACGCTGCGGAAATCTCCGTCTGCGACCGGATTTTCACGCGGGTCGGCGCGTCGGACGACCTGACCGCCGGACAGTCCACCTTCATGGTCGAGATGAGTGAGGTCGCGACGATTCTCCAAAACGCGACACCCAAAAGCCTTGTGCTGCTGGACGAGATCGGCAGAGGCACCTCGACCTTTGACGGCATGAGCATCGCAAGGGCGGTCATTGAATATATCCTAAACGAGAAAAAGCTGGGCTGCAAGACCCTTTTCGCGACCCATTACCACGAGCTGACCGAGATGGAGGAGCAGTTCCCCGGCATTGTCAACTATAATATCGCCGTCCGCCGGAAAGGGGACGACATCATCTTCCTGCGCAAGATCGTCCGCGGCGGCACCGATGATTCCTTCGGCATCGAGGTTGCGCACCTGGCCGGTGTGCCCCAGAAGGTCATCAAACGCGCCAAGGTCATCCTCGCTCAGCTGGAGGAAAACTCCGCCGCAGCCCGTCAGGTCGCCCAGGACGGCATCACCAAAGAGCAGGAAGAGGAAATGCAGATTTCCCTCGCCGCGCAGCAGGAGGAAAAGGCCGTGCGGATGCTGCGGCAGGCAGACCTCGACTCGATGAGCCCAAGGGACGCGCTGGATTTTCTGTATGAGCTGAAAAAGTTTTTGATTTAAGAAACCTCTGATTAAAGCCGCATGAACATATGGAGACAGATATGCGTAAAGAAACGCTGCTCCTGTTAAAAGAAGTGGGACAGATTCATGAAAAGGAGTTTCTGGAAGTTTTTCGGGAGTTCTGGGAAGAAGAGGATGGGACCCGGGATGAAACACAGGTAACGCTGGTTTACCGGACGAAGTAACGGCTCTGGCGATAATCAGCGGGCGACCGCAGGATACATCGTTCGTGGCGGTATAAGTGAATAAACGCATCAATGAAATTCAGCGGGCGACCGCAAGGGCCGCCCCTACAGTTTTAAGAAACCTATATGTAGAAAAAGTGTTGTACGAGCGTGGTACAAAGTCCGAAGAGAGTGAGCTTGTCGAACGATCTCGCCCAATTTAGTGCGTGATACTATGGCCGCGTCGT
>CAMAJC010000243.1 GCA_945835425.1 uncultured Clostridia bacterium | reverse complement strand
AGCCGCCCATGGACAGGCCGCCGATGAAGGTGTCTTCCCGCTTGTCCGAGAGGTTGAAGGTATCGCGGGTGAACTGGACGAGGTCCTCGCCGATGAACTTGCCGTAATACTGCTCGGTTTCGGGGTTATCCACATAAAAATGATTGTCGCCGGAGGGCATGACGACGCAAAGGCCCTTGTCCTGCGCCCAGGCCTGGAGTCTGGTTCCGGTGACCCAGTCGGTGTAGTTGCCGAAGATGCCGTGCAGCAGGTAGAGGGTCGGGAGCGGCTTCTTTTCCGGGACGGGCATCCCGGGGAAAACCATCTTGTCGGTAGGGATGATGACGTTGATTGTCACCGTGCGCATCAGGGATTTGGAGAAAAAGTCTGCCTGAATCAGTGCCATAATCAAAACTCCTTACAGTAAAACGTTATAATTGCCTTTTTTATAGTATCATATTCCCTGCCCAATGTCCAGACCCACGATTGATAAAAAATAAACAGTTTTTTTGTCCATTTTGATTGGAATAGTTTTCAGGCAGGCGGTGAAAATGTACGGGAAAATTTCCCTTCATTTGCTTTTCAACCGGAGCGGGGTATGCTATAATAAAACCAGATAATATCTGTAACCTATGCCTTGAAAGGGAGCGTTTTTATGAGAAAGACCAAGATCGTATGTACCATTGGCCCTGCCTGTTCTGATGAGGAGACCCTGACCAGGATGTGCCTGGCCGGCATGAACGTTGCCCGGCTCAACTTCTCCCACGGCAGCCACGCGGAGCATCAGGAAAAGATCGATCTGATCAAAAAGGTGCGCGAAAAGCTGCAGATGCCCATCGCGATTCTGCTGGACACCAAAGGCCCGGAATACCGCATCCGCACCTTTAAGGACGGCAAGGTTTTCCTGCAGGCCGGCGACCGGTTCTCCTTCACCATCGACGAGGTGGAAGGGGATGAGCACCGCGTTTCGGTCAACTATAAAGGCATCGTCCACGACCTTGTGCCCGGCGACAAAATCCTTCTCAACAATGGCCTCCTGACCTTCGAGGTCGAGGAGCTGACCGACACCGACGTTATCTGTAAGGTTCTGGTCGGCGGCGAGCTTTCTAACCGCAAGAGCATGGCGTTCCCCGGCAAGGTCTTAAACTCCGTCTACCTCAGCGAACAGGACAAGGAGGATATCGCTTTCGGCATCAAAAACGATATCGACTTTATTGCCTGCTCCTTTGTCTCCCGCGCCCAGGACCTCCGCGATATCCACGCTTATCTGGACGAGATCGGCGGCGCAGAGAATATCGACCTGATCGCCAAGATTGAAAACCGCTCCGGCGTCGACAATATCGAGGAAATCTGCTCCCTCTGCGACGGTATTATGATCGGCCGCGGCGATATGGGCGTCGAGATTCCCTATGAGGAGCTGCCCGCCATCCAGAAGCACCTGATCTCCAAATGCTCGATGCTCGGCAAGCGGGTCATCACCGCCACCGAAATGCTGGAGTCGATGATTCACAACCCCCGTCCGACCCGTGCGGAAATCTCCGATGTCGCCAACGCCGTATACGACGGCACCAGCGCTATCATGCTCTCCGGCGAGACCGCGGCAGGCGAACACCCGGTCGAGGCGGTCGAGGCCATGTCCCGCATCGCCTGCTGGACCGAAAGCAGCATCGATTACAGCAGCCGTTTCTACGCTTCCTCTTTCCACATCAAGGACACCGTCGACGCCATCTCCCACGCCACCTGCGGCATGGCGATCGATATTAAAGCCAGCGCTCTGGCGGTATGTTCTCTGTCGGGCAAGACGGTGCGGATGGTTTCCCGTTTCCGTCCGCCGGTGGACATCCTGGGCCTGACCACCAGTGAAAAGACCTGGCGCAAGCTGGCCCTTTCCTGGGGTGTACAGCCGGTCATGTGCGAGAAGTACAATTCGATCGAAGTCCTGTTTTATATGGCCACCCAGATGGCCAAACGGGAATTTTCCCTCAAACCCGGCGACCGGATGGTCATTACCGGCGGCATGACCAACGGCCAGTCCGGCAACACCAATATGATCAAGGTCGAACAGATTCAGTAAAGCTTATTTTCCTGTTTATTTATGCGGTCGGGGAACGCGGTTTCCCCGGCCGTATTTTTATGTTCACGTGATAATCGGTAGGGCGGCTGCCCTCATCCCGCCGCGATATTCCCGCGCGTCTGCCTTTTTCATTTGTGAACGGATCGTGTCATAATAAATGCCATATCTTAAATTTTGTCGGAAATCCCATAGATTTTGCTGCCGCCGTTGAAGCGATGGGAAAATTGTGCTATGATGGGTTAAAGAAACTCTTATTAAAGGCAGGGAGACGAATAAATCAGAGCTTCCTTAGAGAAAACCGAAGGAGTTGTTTGCCTTGAGCATGAAGATAAAAAATATCGGCAGTAAGATTTTTATGGCCGGCGGCATTGCGCTGCTGCTGGCGCTGGTTTCGTTTGTGGTGTGGCTGCTGCACACTAAATTTTCCTATCAGCAGTACCTGACCCAGCTGATGTACACTATGGGCGGACAGACCGCGCAGGTCGAGGTCATCGGGGACGACGGCACGCCCTGCGAGCTGACCTACTCCAACCGCCGCGCCCTCTACGGCTTTCTGGCGGACACCTACGGCGAGCGCAAGGAGTTTTCGACCGTCAAGCTGACCGGCCGCAGCATTTCCTTCACTTCCGAAAGCGCCGTCGGCCTCGCGGAAGGGACGATCAACGAGACGGAAAGCGAGTTTGTCTATATCACCCTGACCGTCGGCAAGGATAAATGGAAATATTACGTCCATAACCGCGCGCCTTACGAGTATTATGCAAAGGCGACTTCGCCGGAAGGATGGACCGAGCCGAATATTCCGATTGAAGATACCGAGTAACCGCCGTTTTGAACAGGAGGAGCGCGTCATGCGGGGAAAAGGACGGAATGTGTTTTATAAGGTGCTGATCGTGTCGGCCTTTGCGCTTCTCATTGGGAGCGTTGCGGCGATCTGCTGGGCGCTGGGCACCTATTTTCGTTATCAGCAGTACCTGAAAAAGCTGAACTACACCATGAGCGGCGATACAGCCGTCGTGCAGGTGACGGACGAAGCGGGGACAGCCTGCACCCTCGCGCCGACCAACCGCTATGCCCTGTATTCCTTCCTGACCGACTCGACCGGCAAGCGGGTGAAAAGAGCGGACGCAGCCCTGACCGGCCGCGGCATCTCCTTTACGACCGAGAGCATCCTCGGGAGCGCTTCCGGCACCGTCTCCGAGACCGATTCCGATTATGTCAAAGTGACCCTGTCCGCCGATGGAAAACACTGGTGCTATTATTTCATCAACCGGGCAGGATATGATTATTATGTCAAAGCTACCGCGCCGGAAGGATGGACTGAACCGAATAGTGTGGAGTGAACTGGCGGATGGGGAGAGACGTCGATAAATTTTTCGTTTTATGGAACATGAGTGTTTACCGGATAGTTCTCAGGGGACGCCCTCTCTTACAGGGCGTCCCCTCTTGGGGAAACAGTCCGCCGGACTGTTTCCCCAATTCACCCCTTGCGGAGCGCGCTACGCATAGGAGATTTCGTCCATTGCGATG
>CAMAJC010000242.1 GCA_945835425.1 uncultured Clostridia bacterium | reverse complement strand
AAAGGCTGGCTGGTAAACTTAATGTAACGTTTATATGAAAAGCCTTGACGAGGGGATTTTGTGAGACTACAATAGTAATATGATAAGCGGTAAATGGGCGTGAGAAGGGGAAAACCCCGATGGAAAGGACGGAGGCTGAATGGGAAAACTGATTGGTATCGACCTGGGTACGACCAATTCCTGCGTTGCCGTACTGGAAAACGGCACGCCGGTGATTATCCCCAGCGAGACCGGTGCGCGAACGACTCCGTCGATCGCAGCCTTTACCCCGGACGGACAGCGTCTGGTCGGCGAAGCGGCGAGACGGCAGGCTGTCCTCAACCCTTCCCGTACGATCCATTCGATCAAGCGCGAGATGGGCTCGGACTTCCGTATCCGCATCGACGGGCACAGCTTTTCGCCGCAGGAGATTTCGGCGATGATCCTCGCGAAGCTGAAGGCCGATGCGGAGCGCTTTCTGGGCGAGCCGGTCACCGACGCGGTCATCACCGTTCCGGCTTACTTCACCGACTCCCAGCGCCAGGCCACCAAGGACGCCGGCACCATCGCGGGCCTGCGGGTCCAGCGGATTATCAACGAACCGACCGCCGCGGCTCTTGCCTACGGCGTGGACAGGGAGCAGCCGCAGAAGGTCATGGTTTATGACCTCGGCGGCGGCACCTTCGACGTATCGGTGCTGGACATTCAGGGCGGGATTATCGAGGTTCTGGCGACTGCCGGGAACAACCGGCTCGGCGGCGACGATTTCGACGCGGTGCTGACCGATTATCTCGTGAGCAGTTTTCGCAAGGAGACCGGCACCGATATTCGTAAAGACCCGGTCGCTGTTTCCCGCGTCCGTGAGGAGGCCGAAAAAGCCAAGATTGCCCTGTCCTCCGTCCGGGAGACGCACATTTCCATCCCGTTTCTGACCAGCGGCGCAAAAGGTCCGGGCCATCTGGACATGACCCTGACCCGGGAAAAGTTCGATGAGCTGACTGCCCATCTGGTGCAGGCGACGGTCAAGCCGGTGCAGCAGGCGCTTGCCGACTCCCATCTGACCCCTGCGGACATCGGGAAAGTGCTGCTGGTCGGCGGTTCGACCCGAATTCCGGCGGTGCAGGCGCTGATTCGCAGTCTGATGGGCAAGGAGCCGTTCCGCGGCATCAACCCGGACGAGTGCGTCGCCATGGGCGCGTCGCTGCAGGCAGGCGTGCTGGCAGGGTCGGTCAAAGGGCTGCTGCTGCTCGACGTCACGCCCTTGACCCTCGGCATCGAGACGATGGGCGGCATCTTCTCGCCGATCATCAGCCGCAACACCACCATCCCGGTCAAAAAGAGCGCCGTCTACACGACCGCCGCCAACTTCCAGTCCTCGGTCGAGATCAAAATCTTCCAGGGCGAACGGCAGATGACCCGAGGGAACAAGCTGCTGGGCAACTTCAAGCTGACCGGCATCAAGCGTGCGCCGCGCGGCGTTCCGCAGATCGAGGTCACTTTTGAGATCGACGCCAGCGGTATTGTTCATGTGTCCGCCCGGGACCTTGCGACCGGCTGTGCCCAGGCGATCACCATTACAGCTTCCGGCAACCTGTCCCAGACCGAGATCGACCGCGCGATTTATGAAGCGCAGGCCTATGCCGCCGAGGACAACCGGCGCCGTCAGGAAGCGTCCGCCCGAGACGCTGCCGAAGCGCTGCTCTATCGCGCCGAGGAGATCAACCGCAAGAACCTCACCAAAGACCAGAAACGCGCCTTTGATGACGCGGAAAAGCAGCTGCGCCGGGCGCTCCGTGCGAAAAACAGCGGCCAGCTGCCGGCAGCATCTGCCCAGTTGGAGCAGCTGATCCGCGCTTATCAGACCGGCGGATAATCATACACGCAAAGGGGAATGTTATGCGCATTATCATTTCTCCCGCGAAAAAAATGCATACCGACACCGACAGTTTCGACTGCCGGGGACTGCCGCTCCTTCTGCCGAAGACGGAGCGGCTTTTGGCGTGTCTGCGGGAAATGTCTTATGAACAGTTGAAAGCCCTCTGGCGGTGCAACGACCAGATTGCCAAGCTCAATTTCGAGCGGCTGCAGCGGATGGATTTGCACCGGAATCTGACCCCGGCGATTCTTGCCTATGACGGCATCCAGTACCAGTATATGGCGCCGGGCGTGTTTACTTATGACGAGCTTGGGTACATAGAGGAGCACTTGCGGATCCTTTCGGGGTTTTACGGCGTCCTGCGGCCCTTTGACGGGGTGACGCCCTACCGGCTGGAGATGCAGGCAAAGCTGGAAGTGGACGGGCAGAAGGGGCTTTATGCCTTCTGGGGCAGCGATATTGCCGGGCAGCTTTTTTCCGAGAGCAGCCTGATCGTCGACCTCGCGTCCAAGGAGTACAGCCGCTGCGTCACGGCACATCTTCCGCCGGATGCGCGGGTGCTGACCTGCGTTTTCGGCGAGCTGCAGGGAGGCAAGGTCGTCGAGAAGGGGACGATGTGCAAGATGGCGAGAGGCGAGATGGTGCGCTTTATGGCGGAGAACCAGGTGGAGGACGTGCAGGCGCTGCAGGCGTTCGACCGGCTGGGGTACCATTTTTGTCCGGAGCGGTCGGACGAGCGGAATTTTGTGTTTATCAAGTAACAGAGTCGGAAGGCCGCAGCTTGTTTTTGTTGACAGCTGCGGCTTAAATAATCAAAAAAATGAAAAATACCCTTTCTGGAATTTTCCCGCATATTTCCCGCGGCAAAACAGATAATAGGAACAAAGCGGGAGCCAAGGTAAAGTTTAGCGCCTCTTTTGGGAAAAGAAAATCAGAGCTTTTTCAGAAAGGAATGTTTGAATATGAAAGCAACCGGCATTGTACGGCGGATCGACGACCTCGGCAGGGTCGTCATCCCGAAGGAAATCAGAAGGACGATGCGTATCCGTGAGGGCGACCCGCTGGAGATCTACACTTCCGGCGACGGCGAGGTCGTGTTCCGCAAGTATTCGCCCATCGGCGAGCTGTCGGGCCACGCAGGGCGGTATGCCGATGTATTGTACCGGATGGCAGGGCTGCCGGTGGTAGTCTGCGACCGCGACCAGGTGGTTGCCGCTGCGGGCGTCCCGAAGAAGGACTACCTTTCCCGCAGGATCACCCCGCAGCTGGAGCAGCTGGAGCTTTCCCGGCGCAGCTACCTGCGGGAAAGCGCGTCATCGCCGCGGATTGCGCCTGCCGAGGGGATTGATAAGGGCGCCTGTGCGATCATCCCGGTCATTGCGGACGGCGATGTGACGGGCAGCGTCCTCCTGCTGGGCGACGACCCCGTGACGGAGGTGCAGGCAAAGCTCGCCCAGGCCACCGCGTCGTTCCTTGGCCGGCAGATGGAGATATAAATACACGCAAAAGAAATACCCGGCTGATCGTTTTCAGCCGGGTTTACGTTTTTGTTTATTTATTTTATGTGCCCTCCGGAAAGCGGGTGCGTATTTACACTGTGTGTCCCTGCATACAAACCACATCCCGAAACTCTGTAGGGAACGAATTTGTCCGTTCGTGTTCCGAACCTTTACCTCGTTTCCGTATATACAAACCGGGTTCTTGTTTATGTTTATATCCAACCTTCGTGATGCCGCACGGCGTCCCACCGGGACACC
>CAMAJC010000241.1 GCA_945835425.1 uncultured Clostridia bacterium | reverse complement strand
TTCGTTGGTGGAGGCGAGGGGAGTCGAACCCCTGTCCGAAAGCCTCTCCATCGGGTTTTCTCCGGGTGCAGACGGTCTTTTCAGATTCCCGTTCCGAAGCGCCGGCCGACAGGCTATCCGGGACGGTATTCCCTAATACGTTTGGCAGGCCGGGAAACTCCCACCGCACGTTGACCACTAATTAAAACCTGACGGATCCCGTGGTACCTACCCGTGCAGGCCACAGCTTAAATCAAGCTGCGTAAGCTAAAGTTCTAGTATTAGATTTAGCGTTTAATTTTAGGTGCGACGTTTAAAGAGCTTTCGCCCGCTCTACCCGCTTACCAGACTTCAAAACCCCCGTCGAAACCTTTACGCCCCCATATAGGGCCGTTTTTTGGACGGCGATTAACCAGATTTTAACGCTGCCTGGCCTTCAGTGCGCGGTCAATTTCCCGCTTGGCGTCGCGTTTTGCCATATCCTCCCGCTTGTCATGGAGAAGCTTACCTTTACACAGGCCCATCTCCATCTTCACATGGCTGTTTTTAAAATAGAGCGAGAGGGGAATGAGGGTCAGCCCTTCCTGTTTGACCTTGCCGTACAACCGCATGATTTCCCGCTTGTGCATCAGCAGTTTCCTGACGCGGAAGGGATCGCGGTTAAAGACATTGCCTTTTTCATAGGGACTGATATGCATACCCTTGACGAACAGTTCTCCGTTTTCAATGGAGCACCAGCTGTCTTTGAGGTTGACGCCGCCCTGACGCAGGGATTTGACCTCCGTCCCGACCAGCTCGATGCCGGTCTCGAAGGTCTCCAGCACGAAATAATCATGCCGGGCTTTGCGGTTGACCGCAATGATTTTTCCGCCGGTTGCCATGGGCAGCGCACCACCTTTCAAAGAAATTTTCAGTTTCTTTCCTTTCGGAATTGGATTTCTGTAGTATTTCCCCGCCTTCGGCGGGGGAAATACCGAGGCATCTTTACATCGTAACCCGGTTTTCCAGCGCCTTGTTCAGGGTGGAATTATCGGTATATTCCAGCTCACCGCCGACCGGGATGCCGAAAGCGAGCCGGGTGACCTTGATGCCGAGAGGCTTGAGGAGTTTGCTGATATACATAGCCGTCGCCTCGCCCTCAATGGTGGGGTTCGTAGCCATGATAATCTCGCTCACATCCGTCTCCTGCAGCCGCACCAGCAGTTCCTTGATCTTGATCTGCTCCGGTCCGATCCCGTCCAGCGGAGAGATCAGTCCGTGCAGCACATGATACTTGCCGTGGTACTCCTGCAGCCGCTCAAAAGCCATCACATCCCGGGGATTTTCCACGACGCAGATGACCGAATCATCCCGTTCTTTGGAGGCGCAGATATCGCAGACCTCTTTATCGGTCAGATTCTGGCAGACCTTGCAGTTGTGGATCGTCTTTTTCGCTTCCAGGATCGAAGCGGCGAAATCCTCCGCCTGTTCCTGCGGCATATCCAGGACAAAAAAGGCCAGCCTCTGCGCCGATTTGCGCCCGACGCCGGGCAGAGCGGCAAAGTGCTCCATCAGCCTTTTGAGGGATACCGGAACGTTTGCCATAGGGGATTAGTACAGGCCGGGGATGTTCAGTCCGCCGGAGATTTCGTTCATTCTGGTCTCGGTTTCTTCCTCAACCTTGCGCAGAACTTCATTGACGCCGCTGACGATCAGATCCTGCAGATCCTCAATTGCTTCAGGGTCGACGATTTCAGGCTTGAGGGTGATGGAACGGAGAACCTTGTCGCCGGTCATCTTGATTTCAACAACGCCGCCGCCGACAGTGGTGGTGTATTCTTTTGCATTGATCTCTTCCTGTGCAGATTCCATCTGTTCCTGCATCTTCTGAGCCTGCTTGATCATCGAACTCATATTGTTGCGGGGAGCGGTATAGCCCTGAGGCAGTCTTGCTTTCATGAATAAACATCCTTTCAAAGCCGTTTTAATTAGCTTTTCTGTCATTATTTTGCAGGTGTATCTCTACGCCTTCTCCCGCAGCGCGGGATAATATATCCGCAAAGGCAGGGGACTTTTCCTCTTTGGAGGTCTGCTGCACTTTTTTGGCGATTCTGAGTTTATGGCGGGAGCCGAGCTTGGCTTCCACCATGTCCGCGAGCCGTGCGCCGATGTTGTTGGTCATCAGCATGCCGCGGAGCATCGTATTGGGAGAGGAAATGATGACGGTTTTTCCGCTGCGCTGGGCTTCCGAGCCGTCCAGCATCGAAAAGAGCGCCGGGTCGGAAATCTCCATCTCCCGGAGCAGTTCTGCCCACTGGGGCAACGGCTCAGCCGGAGCTTCCGTTTCAATGGAGGGAGGAGGTGCGGGTTTGGCCGCCTTTTTCTCTTCCGTCTGCACTTTCGGCGGTTCGGGCCGTGTCGGGGGAGCAGGCGCCGCTTCCGGTTCCGGCGCAGGTAACACCGGTTTATTTACCGCAGCCGCCTGTCCCGATGGGAACTGGGACAGCTGCGACACCAGCTTTTCCAGCTGGGCAATCCGCTGGGTCAGAGCGGCGGTCTGTACAGCCGAAGGCGCCGTCTTAACAGCCGCAGGCTGCGCAGCTTCTTCGGTACAGAGCCGGATCATGGTCATTTCCAGTTCGACTTTTTTATCACTGCTGCGGCTCAATGCGTCGGTGCACCGCTGCAGTTCCCGCAGGATGGACAAAATCCGGTCCAACGAGACCGACTGCGCCATCTGAACAAGCCTTTCCAGCTCATCCGGCAGGCAGACAACCAGTTTTCCCGGGTCGCTGACCGACCGGCAGAGGAGGATATCGCGGAAATGGGCGGTCAGTTCCGCCGCAATCCGGTCGATGCCCTTGGCGTTTTCATACAGTTCGGTGACAAGGGTGAGTGCTTTTGCAGTGTCATGGCTTAAAATCGCTTCCGACAGGGCAAACAGATGCTCCCTTCCGGCAACACCCGCCGTTTCTGCGACGACATCTGCCGTGACGTCCTCGCTGACCGCGATACACTGGTCAAGGAGCGAGAGCGCGTCCCGCATACCGCCGTCTGACAGTCTAGCAATGAGCGAAGCGGCAGCCGGTTCCAGCGTGATCTGTTCCTGCTCCGCGACAAAAGAAAGCCTTGCCTCGATGTCCGCAGGGCGAATCCTTCTGAAGTCGAACTGCTGGCAGCGGGAGACGATGGTCGCCGGTACCTTGTGCAGTTCGGTGGTCGCGAGAATAAAGATAACGTGCGCAGGCGGCTCCTCCATGATCTTTAAAAGCGCGTTGAAAGCGCTCTGGGAGAGCATATGCACCTCGTCGATGATATAAACCCGGTATTTGCAGACGGTCGGAGCAAAATTCGCTTCGTCCCGGAGCACCCGGATATCGTCGACGCCGTTGTTGGAGGCGGCGTCCATTTCGGTGATGTCGAGGATAGAACCGTCCTCGATGCCTTTGCAGACGGAGCACTCCAGGCATGGGTTCCCGTCAACCGGATGCAGGCAGTTGACCGCCTTGGCCAGTATTTTGGAGCAGGTTGTCTTGCCCGTTCCGCGGGAGCCGGTGAAGAGGTAAGCGTGGGCTGTTTTCCCATTGCGCACCTGATTCTGGAGGGTAGTGGTGATGTGTTCCTGCGACACGACGTCGGAAAAGACCTTCGGCCGCCATTTCCGGTAAAGCGCCAGATACATG
>CAMAJC010000240.1 GCA_945835425.1 uncultured Clostridia bacterium | reverse complement strand
TTGGAAAAAGGGCTGGACCCCAAACCTTTTGTCACGAAGACGGGTAGTTTGTGCGAATCATCGAGCGTGAACAAAAGTCCAAAGACTGTGAGCCTGACGAACAGTCTCGCCCGGTTTCCTCGCGTATCACTGCGGCCGCGGCGAATAAAACGCGGTCCGTGACCGCCGGGGAGTTAGTGCTTCTCCAAATGGTGACAAGCCGCCATATGTCCGCCGCCGAGGTCGGTCAGCGTCGGCGTTTCCTCCCTGCATCGCGCGTCCGCCCATGGACACCGGCTGCAGAACCGACATCCCGGCCCGGGGTTTACCGGGCTTGCGACCTCGCCCAGCATGACATTGTTCCCGGCGTGTTCCCGCTCATACTGCGGGTCAGCGACCGGTACTGCCTGCAAAAGCCCCTGTGTATAAGGATGAGCCGGATGGTCATACACCTCTTTATTGTCGCCGATCTCGACCAGCGTCCCCAGGTACATGACCGCCGTCCGGTCGGAAATATACCGCACCATCGACAGGTCGTGGGCAATAAACAGGTAGGTCAGCCCCATCGACTGCTGGAAATCGACCAGCATATTGACGATCTGAGCCTGCACCGAAACGTCCAGCGCCGAAATTGCCTCATCGCAGACGATGAACTCCGGGTTGACCGCAAGCGACCGTGCAAGCCCGACCCGCTGCCGCTGTCCGCCGGAAAACTCATGGGGGAAGCGGTTGGCGTGTTCCCGGTGCAGACCGACCTTTTCCAAGAGGTTATAAGCGATCTCCATCCGTTCCTTTTTGCTGCCGCCGATGCCGTGGATTTCCAGCCCTTCGGTGATGATCTCGCCGACGGTGAAAAAGGGGTTTAAAGAGGCGTACGGGTCCTGATAGACCATCTGCATCCGTCTGGTCAGCTCGCGTTTTTCCTTGCCCTTGACGGCGGAGATATCCTGCCCGTCAAAGATGATTTTGCCGCCGTCCGGCTCGTACAGCCGCACCAGTGTCCGTCCAACCGTTGTCTTGCCGCAGCCGGATTCGCCGACCAGGCCGAGGGTCGTGCCCCTCGGAATCGAGAAGGAGACGTCGTCGACGGCGTGGAGGATTTTCCCTCTGCCGACGGTGAAGTATTTTTTCAGGTGCTCGACCGTAAGCAGGTTTTCTTTATCTGCCATCCTGCGTCCCTCCCATCTGTTTATCGATGTAGTTCCGGATTTCCGGGGTGATCAGCTGTTTATCATGGCCGACCGGCGGCAGGACCCTGTTCCCTGCCCGCTCATCCAGCAGCCAGCATCTGGCCGTATGTCCGTCGGCGACCATCGTTTCGCCGGGGTCATGTTCAAGGCAGACCTCCATGCAGTACGGGCATCTTGCCGCGAATCCGCAGCCTTTTGGCGGCGCGAACAGGTCGGGCGGCGAACCGGGGATAGAGAGGAGCCTTGTATCGGCGCGCTGCTGCATATCCGGCATCGAACCGAGCAGTCCCCAGGTATAAGGGTGCTTGGGGTGATAGAAGATGTCGTCGAGCGTCCCCTTTTCGACCATCTGCCCGGCGTACATGACCGCGACCCGGTTTGCCATCCGGGCGACGACGCCGAGGTTATGGGTGATGAGGATGATGCCGCAGCCGGTCTCCTTCTGGATATCCTGCATCAGTTTGAGGATTTGCGCCTGTGTCGTGACGTCGAGAGCTGTGGTCGGCTCGTCCGCCAGGAGAATTGACGGGTGGCAGCAGAGCGCCATGGCGATCATGACCCGCTGCCGCTGGCCGCCGGAGAGGGTATGCGGGTAGCGGCGGTAGACAGTCTCGGGGTTTGAAAGGCCGACCTTGCCGAGCATCTCGATGGCCCGCTTTTTGGCTTCCTCGCGACTGACATGCTCATGGACGCGGATAGCCTCGCTCATCTGCCGTCCGATACGGGAAACGGGGTTTAAGGAGGTCATGGCGTCCTGAAAGATCATGGCAAATTCCTTGCCGCGGTAGGCGCGCATCTGTTTATCGGTTTTCGTGGTCAGCTCTTCATTTTTATAAAGGATACTGCCGCCGCGGATGGCAGCAGGCGGTTCCGGGTTTAAACGCATAATCGTCTGAACGGTCACCGACTTGCCGCAGCCCGATTCGCCGACGATTGCCAACGTTTCGCCGCTGTCCAGATGGAAGCTGACGCCGCGGACGGCCTTGACTTCGCCTGCGTAGGTGTCAAAGGAGACTTTCAGGTTCTCCACCTGCAGAAGATGTTCACTCATTTGGCAGCCGCTCCTTTCTCCCGCGCTTTCGCCTCTTTGCGGCGGCGTCTGAGGGCGGAGGTGCTCATCTCATCCCGCAGCTGCGGGTCGAGGGCGTCGCGCAGGCAGTTGCCCAGCATAAAGAACGAGAAGATGATCAGGCTGATGACGATCGAGGGAATCACGAACTGATAAAACTGGGTGCGGTACATCCCTGCGCCGTCGCTGGCGAGCTGTCCGAGCGAGGTCATGGGCGGCGCAATGCCCAGGCCGATAAAGGCAAGGCTTGCCTCCATGAAGATAGCGCTCGGCACAAAGCTGGTCAGGGAGACGACGATGTTGCCGAGGATGTTCGGGAGGATATGCCGGTAGATGACCCGCATGGGCGATGCGCCGAGGGTCTGGGCCGCAAGGGTGAACTCGCGGTTTTTAAACTGGAGGATGCGTCCGCGGTAGCCTCTGGCCGGGCCCATCCAGTTCATGACCGCCAGGGCGATGATGATCGCCTTTGCGCCGCCGCCGAAATAGACAAGAATCAGGATAACATAGATCATCGACGGGATGCACATGCCGATATCGATGATGCGCATAATGACCATATCGACCCAGCCGCCGAACCATCCGGCGACCGAACCGATGAACATGCCGATCAGAAAGGGCAGGATCGCGCCGATAAAACCGACCGCCAGGGAGACCCGAGCGCCGACCCATACCCTTGTCCAGAGGTCGCGGCCAACCGAGTCGGTGCCGAACCAGTGCTCTGCGGAGGGCTTTAAATTCCCTTCCAGCAGGCTTGTCTTATCGTACTGATAGGGCGAGAAGATGGGCGCGAAGATCGCCAGCAAAACGAGCACCACCAGCAGCGAAAAGCAGAAGATCGCCATCTTGTCCTGTTTAATCCGCCGCCAGACGCCCTGCCAGTAGCTGACGCTCGGCCGAACGATCTGGTCGGTGTCGAGTTTTGAGCGGTCGACCGGGGTGAACTGGGACGGGGAGATGCCGTCAGCGTAGGTTTTTGTTTTTTCCATAGTTGCAGCACTCCTTTCCTTATGCGACGCGGATACGCGGGTCGACGATGCCGTAGAGCAGGTCGACGACAAAGTTTGCAAAGACGACGATGACCGCCTGGAAAATGACCAGACCCATGACCATCGTGTAGTCCAGCCCCTGAATCGAGGTGACAAAGTAAGCGCCCATGCCGGGAATCGAGAAGATTTTCTCGATGACGTAAGAGCCCATCAGCATACCGGCAATTTCGGTGCCAAGCCCGGTGATCATCGGGATAATGGCGTTGCGGATCTGATGAAAGAGGACGATGCGGACAGGCCCCAGGCCCTTTGCCTTGGCGGTTTTGAGGTAATCCTGCCGGTCGACCTCCAGCATCAGGGTGCGCATACTGCGGGCGTGCCCGGCGATGGTACCGAGAGAAAGGCAGATGGTCGGA
>CAMAJC010000239.1 GCA_945835425.1 uncultured Clostridia bacterium | reverse complement strand
CTGCAGCAGGGAATTGATACGATTTTCTACCCCTGCCTGGCTTATAACTTCGATGAAAAGAAGGGCGATAACCATTATAACTGCCCGGTCGTCGCCTATTATCCGGAACTTTTGCAGTCCAACGTCGGGGAACTGAAAAAAATCCGTTTCCTTTATCCTTATTTCGGCATCCATCGTCCCAAGGACTTTATCAAAAAGGCCACCGAGTATTTCGATCAGGAATACCCGGATATCACCAAAAAGGACATCCGCGTCGCCGCCAACAAAGCCTATGCGGCCTATGCCCAGTGGCGCGAGGATATCCGCCAGAAAGGCGCCGAGTACATCCGCTATGCCCGTTCCCACGGCAAGAAGATCGCCGTTCTCTGCGGCCGTCCGTACCATGTTGACCCGGAGATCAACCACGGTATCAACCGCCTGCTGACCTCGCTGGGGCTGGTGGTCATTTCGGAGGACTGCGTTTCCGACCTGGTCGAGCCGGTTCATGTCGACGTTTTAAACCAGTGGACCTACCACGCAAGACTGTACAACGCGGCGAAATATGTGACGATGAACGCCGATATGGAACTGATTCAGCTGGTCAGCTTCGGCTGCGGCATCGACGCGATCACGACCGACGAAGTCCGTTCGATTCTGGAATCCGCCGGGAAGCTGTATACCCAGCTGAAAATCGACGAGATCAGTAACCTCGGCGCGGTTCGCATCCGCCTGCGGAGTCTTTTAGGCGCCGTAGCCGAGCGGGAATCGGTCGCTTCCGCCAGAGGCATGAACGGCTGAGAGCATGACGGCTTTAGGGAAAGGATTTGAGCATAGATGGAAAGAGTTATCTTTACCGAAGAAATGAAAAAAACGCACACGATTCTGGTTCCGACTATGCTGCCCATCCATTTCAACATGATGGTGCAGATCATGCGGCAGAACGGTTATAAAGCCGAGCTTTTGACCAACGACGGCCACGCCGTTATTGACCAGGGTCTGCGCAATGTACATAACGATACCTGTTATCCGGCGCTGCTGGTCATCGGCCAGATGATCGACGCGCTGGAAAGCGGCAAATACGATCTGGATAAGGTCGCCCTGCTGATCACCCAGACCGGCGGCGGCTGCCGCGCGTCCAACTACATCCACCTGCTGCGCAAGGCGCTGATCAAGAGCGGGTACGGCAACATTCCGGTCATCTCCCTGTCCTTCACGGGGCTGGAAAGCAACCCGGGCTTTAAAGTGACGCTCCCGATGGGGATCCAGCTGGTCAATGCGGTTTTCCTCGGGGACCTCTTGACCCAGCTGCAGAACCAGTGCCTGCCTTACGAAATTGAGCCGGGCGAGACGCTGCAGAAGGTCGAGAAGTGGGAAAAGCACCTCTGCGACGAGCTGGGCAAGCGGAAGTACACCTCCCGCAGCCAGGTCCGCAAATGGTACGACGAGATTATCGCCGATTTCGCGTCTATCCCCAGAAAGAAAGTGAAAAAGCCGCTGGTCGGCGTCGTTGGCGAGATTTATGTCAAGTATTCGCCGCTGGGCAACAACAATCTCGAAGCATTCCTGCTGCAGGAAGGCGCTGAGGTTGTCGTGCCGGGCCTGATGGGCTTCTGCCTGTACTGTGTTTACAACACCCTGGAAGACAAAAAACTCTACGGCGGCAGCACCGCAAAGACCGCCGCGTTCAAGGTCGCGTATCAGTACCTGACCGGCCGGGAAAAAGAGGTTATGGACGCCATCAAAAAAGACGGGACCTTCCGCGCAGGCACCTGGTTTCCGGACGAGGTCAAAATGGCGGACGGCTATATCCACCGCGGCGTCAAGATGGGTGAGGGCTGGCTCTTAACGGCGGAGATCGTTTCGCTGATTCATGAAGGGGTGCCCAATATCGTCTGCACCCAGCCCTTCGGCTGCCTGCCCAACCATATCGCCGGCAAAGGGATGATCCGCACCATCAAGGAGCAGAATCCCTCGGCCAACATCGTCGCGGTCGACTATGACCCCGGCGCCAGCGCGGTCAACCAGCAGAACCGTATCAAACTGATGTTGGCCAACGCTCAGAAGTAAGCTTTCCATTCGGCAAAAGGGGAGAAATATATGCCGGATATTTTTACGATTTTTCTTTATTTTATGATCTACAGCTGCCTTGGCTGGTGCTGCGAGACCGTTTACTGTTCCATCGGACAGAAACGCTTCGTCAACCGCGGCTTCCTCAACGGCCCTCTCTGCCCGGTATACGGGTGCGGCGCGCTGCTGGTCATCTTCCTGCTGAAGGATGTGCAGAGCAGCGTCATTCCGCTGTTTTTGTCAGGTATGGTCGTAACGACGGTGCTGGAATATCTGACCAGCGTCCTGCTGGAAAAGCTGTTCCATATGAAGTGGTGGGATTATTCCCATTTCCGTTTCAATATCAACGGGCGCGTCTGCCTGCTGAACTCCTGTGAATTCGGAGCGCTGTCGGTTTTTGTCATGATGGTGCTGCATCCGATGATCGAGCGGTTTGTCGGACGGTTTTCCAGTCCGATCCGGATTACCGCGGCTGTGGTGCTGCTGGTTATCATTGTGGCGGACACGGTTGTGACCGTCCTCAGCCTGCTCAAGCTGAAAGGCAAACTGGACGAAATGTACGAGCGGCTGGATGAAATCCGCGAAAAGACAGAGGAGGGTGCCGAGCGCTTTAAACAGGAACTGTCCGAGAGGACCGATGATTTCCGTGAAACGCTCAGTGAACGCGTAGACGAGCTGAAAGAAACCTTCGCTGTCCGCGCAGAGATCCTGCAGGCGGACATGGAGGAATACCGGCAGGCGCTGTCTCAGCGCACCTCTTTAGGTTCTGAAGAACGCCAGCGCGCCGTAGAAGAAGCAAAGGAAAAGCTGAGTGCCCTCGGCGAGCGGATGAAGCAGCTGGAAAAGGAGCATATCACCTCCAAGCGTATTCTGGAAGCGTTCCCGAACCTGCGTAAATCCCAGTACAACCGGTTCCGTGAACAGCTGGAAGAAAAGATCGAAAGCTACCGGAGAAATAAAAAATAAGAGGGAATGGGGCAGCTGCGAAAGCTGTCCTTTTCTTTTGGAATCTGGCTTAAATCCGTTGCTTTTTGACTATAGATATGGTAAAATTATAAAGAAACTCTGATTAAGGCGCTTCATGAAAGGCAGATATTTGAAATATCAGAGCTTTTATTGAGCATAAATAAAGAACAGGAGGAGTCAGCATGGCATATACACAGGGCTTATATCCGATTATCCGTAAGAAAAACCTTGCGAAAAACGTTTTTGACTTCACAATTTCCTGTCCGGAGGTTGCCGCGCAGGCACAGCCCGGACAGTTTGTCCATATTAAGGCGGAGGGCTTTCAGCTGCGCCGCCCGATCTCGATCTGCGGGATTGACCCGGAAAAGGGGACAATCCGCATTGTCTTTGAGATTCGCGGCGACGGTACCGATAAAATTGCGAGCCTGAACACCGGTGATCTGATCGATATGCTGGCGCCTCTCGGCCATGGCTACACGATGCTGGACAGCGGCAAAAAGGTCGTCGTCATCGGCGGCGGCATCGGCGTACCGCCGCTTCTGCAGACCGCTTCCCATTACGGCGAAAACGCGACTGCAATCATCGGCTTCCGCAGTGCTTCGGCTGTTATCCTGAAAGAGGATTTTGAAAAAG
>CAMAJC010000238.1 GCA_945835425.1 uncultured Clostridia bacterium | reverse complement strand
ATGAAGACCTGCCCGACCTGCGGCGGCAGCGGACGCGTCCGTGTCCAGCAGCGCACACCGTTCGGCGTCATGGCGACCGAGCGGCCCTGTGATGCCTGCGGCGGCAGAGGTCGGGTCATCGAAAAGACCTGCTCCAAATGCGGCGGCAGAGGCACCACCAGCTCTACATCGACGCTGGAGATCGATATCCCGGCCGGTATCGACGATGGTCAGACCCTGTCCCTGCGCGGCAAGGGCAACGCGGGGCTGAACGGCGGGCCTGCAGGCGATCTGCTGGTCACGGTTTCGGTCGCATCCGATCCTACCTTCCGCAGAGAAGGCTACGATATCCGCTGCGAGATTCCGGTCAGCTTCTATCAGGCAGTAAACGGCGACGAACTGACCGTCCCGACGATCGACGGCACTGTCGCTTATACCCTGCCGGAGGGCACCCAGCCCGGCACCGTCTTCCGGCTGCGCGGCAAGGGCGTCCAGCGGCTCAACTCCCGCGGCAGAGGCGACCAGTATGTCACCGTCGTGGTCGAAGTGCCGAAGGGCCTGACCCGCGAACAGAAGGCGAAGCTCCGTGAATTCGAGGAGTCGCTGACCGATAAGCAGAGCCCGAAAAAGAAATCCTTCGGCGATAAGCTCAAGGATATGTTTAATAAATAATCATCTGCCGCTCCGGATGAATTTTCCGGGGCGGTTTTTTGGTTTTGAGGGACAGAATACTGCGGTACAGGGTTGAAAATAATGATATCCATGCGGCAAATCGGTTGTAGGGCGGGATGCCCTCATCCCGCCGGGTTTATACAACAAACAAATTGTTTTTGGATTCCTGTCCGCGTATATGCATTTTCCCTCCGTTTGCCGGGAAGTCTTTGGAATATTGCGGCGGGCTGAGGGCAGCCCGCCCTACTGGCTAATCACAAAACATGATGCGGGTAAGATGCGCCGCAGTTTCAAAAATTCCCTTGACCAAAAGGCGCGGGAGTGGTATACTTTAGGAGATAAACTCTTTAAAGCATGAAAGGAATTGAGATATATGAAAGTTGCAGTAGTCGGAATGGGCCTGATCGGTGGGTCGTTCTGCAAGGCCATCAAAAAGAAAACGGGCCATGTCGTCTTCGGCTGGAACCGCTCCCATTCGGTCATCGAGCAGGCCTTTGAGGAAGAGGCGATCGACGGCGAAATTACAGACCTCCATGAGCTGCAGCGGTTTGATCTGGTCATCCTCGGTTTCCACCCGGAGCTGACGCTGAAATTCTGCAAAGAGCATATCGACTGTTTCCCGAAAAAGGGCTTGACAATCGACACCTGCGGCGTCAAGGAGTGTATCGTGAAGGAACTGCAGCCGCTGTTTGACGAGGCAGAGCGTCCTTTTATCGGCACCCATCCCATGGCCGGACGGGAATTTTCCGGTTTTGCTTATTCCCTGGCGACCCTCTATGACGGGGCAAGCTTCATCATCACGCCGCCGGAGGAGGTTTCGCCGTTTCATATGGCGCTGCTGCGGGAGTTTGCGCGGGAAGTCGGCTTCACCCGCATCGTCGAGACCGACGTCCGCACCCATGACGCGACTATCGCCTACACTTCGCAGGTCGCCCATGTCCTCTCCAATGCCTACGTCAAAAGCCCGACCCTCAAAAACCAGAGCGGCTTCTCGGCCGGTTCGTTCAAAGACCTGTCCCGGGTGGCAAAGCTCAACGCCGATATGTGGACCGAGCTGTTCATGATGAACCGGGAAGCGCTGATCTTTGAGATCGATACGCTGGTGCAGAATCTGACCGCTTATTCGGACGCGCTGAAGGCAGAGGACCGGCAGCTGCTCCATGAGCTGCTGCAGAAAGGCACTGACCTCAAGGAATGGTCGATTGCCCAGACCAGCGGAGCCGTGAACAGCGGCGAACATAGATAAAAATGCGCACGATCATTCTCACCGATGTCCACGGATGCCTGGAAGAGATGGACGAGCTGCTGGAGAAAGTGCAGCTGCGCCCGGAAAGTGACTCTCTGCTCTTTTTAGGGGACATGATGGACCGCGGGCCGTACTGTTACGGGGTTTTGCAGCGTTTCCGCGCCCTCAAAGAAGCGATGGGAGAGCGGCTGGTCATGGTTTTGGGCAACCATGACGATATGATGCTGCACGCATTTTCCGACGGCGCGGTGTACGCCCGGTGGATGCGCAACCGCGGGGATATCACCCTCGCGTCCTTCGGCGAAAACGGGCATGACGTCCGGGAATATTACCGGTGGTTCGGGCAGATGGTCCCGTATTACGAGACGGCGGATTTTATCTGCGCCCACGCGGGGCTTGTAAAGGAAGACCCGGCGGAAAATTCCCTCCACGACCTTGTCTGGGACCGGCATATGGCCGAGGGCGCGCCTTATCACGGGAAACTGGTGATTTATGGCCATACGCCGCGCAGCCGGGTGGTTTGCCGGGATGAGGAAGGAAACGGCCGCTTTCTGGAGCCGGATGTGCCCTTTGCCCTGCCGGAGACAGGCAGCATCGGGCTGGACACCGGGTGCGTCTACGGAGGCAGGCTCAGCGCCCTGGTGATCGAAGGAAAAACGGCGGTCATCCGGCAGGTAAAATGCAAAATGGAGAAAGGGTACTGCGACTAGGCAGGCCCTTTTTTAATGCTCATTTATGCGCATTTTCCAATATTCCGCGCAAATTTGAAAACATCTTGCAATACCCATCTGTATTTATTATAATAGTTATATACAAATCCTCCGCCGGGGCAGGAATATTTTAGGAAACCTGCGGCGGATCGTACGATAGAATATTTGACAATATTTGCTGCGAAAGGAATGGATTGATATGCAGATCACCAAACTCCGCACCAACCATCTGGAAAACCCGCTGGGCTTCTCCACCGAGCTTCTGACCCTTTCCTGGGTAACGGAAGCTGCCGCCGGCAAACAGACCGGCGCCCGGGTCGAAATCGCTTCCGACCCCGATTTTGCCCATATCCTCCTCGATACCGGCATGTCCCCGGACATTTCCGGCATCGCCTACACCCCTGACCTTGCTCTTTCTCCCCGCACCCGGTATTACTGGCGGGTGACGGTCGCTGCGGATAATGGCGAGACGGCGGTTTCCGCGCCTGCATGGTTCGAGACCGGCAAGCGGGACGAGGCCTGGACGGCGAAATGGATCGCCGCGCCCTTTGGTAAGGATGTTTCGCCGCTGATCCGCACCACCTTCTCCGGAAAAGACGTTGTATCCGCGCGGGTTTATGTCTGCGGGCTTGGCACTTACGAGCTGTACATGAACGGCGAGAAGGTCTCAGCCGACCTGCTGGCTCCCGGCCACCACAGCTATGACCTCTGGCTGCAGGCGTTTGCTTATGATCTGACCCCGTACCTGCAGGAGGAAAACGCTTTCGGGGCACTGCTGACCGCGGGCTGGTACAAAGGCCGCTTCGGCTTTGACGGCGGCTTCTCCGATATTTACGGCGACACTATGCGGATGATCGCGGAGATTCATCTGACCATGAAGGACGGAAGCGAAGTTGTCCTCGGCTCGGACGAGAGCTGGGCCGCAAAACCCTCTCCCATCGTCAAGAGCGCGATTTATTATGGCGAAGACTATGACGCGCGGCTCGCTGACCCTGACTGGGCGACCGTTAAATCTACCGAGGGCTGGGAGAGCTGCGCTGCCGTCGAAAACGACCTGGGCGCGCTCCATGACCGCTACAGCCCTGCTGTGACC
>CAMAJC010000237.1 GCA_945835425.1 uncultured Clostridia bacterium | reverse complement strand
AATGCTGAAAATCCTCTTTATCGGCAACAGCCATACCTATTTTAACGATATGCCCGCCATGGTGGCAGCGCTTTTTAAATCGCAGCTTGGGAAAGAGGTCCATGTGACGATGCTGACCTTTCCCGGCGGTGAGCTGCGCTGGCACGCCGACCAGCCGCAGACAAAGTTCAATATCCTTCACGGCGGCTACGACTATGTAGTGCTGCAGCAGGCGACCCATCCCTTTGACGGAGAAGAGGCGCTCATCCGGCAGGCAAAGCCGATCTTAGCTTGGGTACGCGAGGCAAAGGCGACCCCGGTGGCCTATATGACCTGGGCCGCAAAGGATACCCCGGCTGATCAGGCGGAACTGGACGCGGCATTTTCTCATCTGGCGGAGAAGGAAGGGATGCTGCTGGCGCCTGCGGGACGGGTCTGGAAAGCGGTCTGGGAAGGTGCGCCGGAAACGGAGCTGTACTGGAAAGACGGGCATCACGCAAGCCCGCTCGGCTCGGCCATTGCAGCCGCGTCCATTTTTCATGCGATAACCGGCGCGGCGCTGCCCGGTGCGGATGCGCCCTACTGGACAGAAGCAGGCGGCGATGAAAAGGCCGTTGGGATCGTCAGAAAAGCGCTGGAAGAAAACGCGGCCGGCTGAGAGCAAATATTTTCGGCCAAACGGAAAACTTTTCTGGCTTTTTTCTGCGCAGTGTGGTATACTGGGAAAAGAATACAGGGAAACTGCGGTTCCCGGCAGAAAGGGTAGATACAAATGCTCAGTGCAGCAAAAAAAGAGTTTATCGAATTTATGATGAGCGCAGACGTTCTGCGTTTCGGCGAGTTTAAGACCAAAAGCGGCCGTCTTTCCCCTTATTTTGTCAACACCGGCAACTATAAGACCGGCGCACAGATCGACACCCTCGGCAAATACTACGCGGCTCTCGTAAAAGAGACCGTCGGCGATAACTTTGACGCGATGTTCGGCCCTGCTTACAAGGGCATCCCGCTGGCAACGGCCTGCGCAGGCGCTCTGGCGAGAGAATACGGCATCGACAAGCCCTATTTCTTCAACCGCAAGGAAGCCAAAGACCACGGCGAAGGCGGCTCTCTGGTCGGCTACAAGCCGGTGGACGGCGACCGCGTCATCATTATTGAGGACGTTATCACCGCCGGTACCGCTGTCCGTGAGACCGTTCCGATTCTGCGCGGCGCTGCTGATGTGAAACTCAGCGACATGTTTATCTCGGTCAACCGCAGCGAGGTCGGCACCACTCCTGGCAAGACTGCCCTGATGGAAGTCAAAGAGGAGTTCGGCATCACCGTCCACTCGATCATCAGCGTCACCGATATCCATGAATATCTGAAGGAACAGGAAGGCTATGAAGCGGTTCTGAAGCTGATGGAAGAATACATGGAGAAATATTGTATCCTGTAAGGCGCTTACAGGCCGTAAGGAGGATGCCGGACGGGGTTTCCCGTGGGTATCCTCTTTTTGCCTTTTCTGCATAGGGAAGCTCTGATTTATTCGACTCTCTGCCTTTTCAGAGATGTATTCATGCGGCTTTTCCCCGCCTTCGGCGGGGAAAAGCCTGAAATCAGAGTATCCACAGGAATCGATGGAAGGGATGATCGAAATGCTGCCGGTCAATGTCCAAAAGGAAATGCTGCTCAACCACACCCGCTACCTGCGCTTTTTCCGGCTGCGGCGCGAAAGGGTCAAACCGGGACAGAACCACCCGGCACAGCGGATGGCCGAGAGTCTGCCCGCGGTTTATAAACAAACGCTGGATTTGGCATTTTATCAGAGCCTGATGATGCTGCTCGACCCGGAGAAGGATGTTGTATCCGGGCTGATAAACCGGGAGGAGCTGGAAGAAAAATTTCACCGGCTGGACCGGGCAGTGGACTTAGACCCCGGTTTTCAGGCGCTGGGACATATGGAGCGGGAAGCGGCGAAGCTGAACGGTTCCGAGCTGTCCGCGGCGGCGCTGGAAGGGCTGGGGCTTGGCTCCATCGGCATCGGCAGTCCCGAAACGGTGATTCTGACGCTGCTGATGCTGCGCACCCTTTATGAGACGGCGCTGCTGTACGGCTTTAATATCGACCATCCCTGGGAGAAGGATCTGGCGCTGATGCTTTTGTCCGCGGCCTTTTCTTCCGGTGAGGACGCTTACCGGGAACAGCAGGCGCTGACACGGGTGCTTAAGGGTCTTGCGGACGGCGTGACCCCGGAAATCGACCGGGAAAAACGCATCCGCGCGGCAGCGTCCCATATGGCAGGGAGCATGAGCTTGCAGAAATTTGTCCAGGGCATCCCCGTAATCGGCGCGGCAGGCTTATTTTTCAATTCCGCCGCCATGAACCGGCTGCAGACCCTTTCGAGATGCGTCTATAAACAGCGGTATCTGCAGATGAAGGATCGGGCGATAAAGGCAGGGCATATCTGACAGCTATTTTCCCGTCTGTGGTTGGAAAGTCAGGCTGTAATATGAGCAGCTGTAGCGGCGGTCTTTGACCGCCACCGAATCTGCATGTATTATTGAGTGGATACAACCTGTTTTGCCTATATCGGTGGCGACCGCAGGTCGCCGCTACAGATGCGCGGTCTCGTTTTCGGGATATAGAATTTATGTGATAGAGAGGAAATACCTTTGGAACAACTGCGAAAAGTAAAACTGTATACCGACGGCGCCTGCTCCGGAAATCCCGGTCCGGGCGGCTGGGGTGCGATTTTGGAGTGCGACGGGTATGAAAAGGAGCTGTCCGGCGGGGAAGCCAATACCACCAATAACCGGATGGAGCTGCTGGGGGTCATTAACGGCCTTTCGGCGCTGAAATACCGCTGCGACGTGACGCTGATCAGCGACTCCAAGTACGTCATCGACGCGATCACCAAGGGCTGGGCGAAAAAATGGCGTGCCAACGGCTGGATGCGCAACAATAAGGATAAGGCGCTCAATCCCGACCTTTGGGAGCAGCTGCTAAACCAGATCGACCGCCATGAAATGCACTACCAGTGGGTCAAGGGCCATGCGGGTCATCCCCAGAACGAGCGCTGTGACCAGATGGCGGTGGCGCAGTCGAAAAAGTATGCGTCCGCGCGCTGACAGGCTGACACGCTGAGACAGGAGGAACCATATGGAAAAACGGATCTTGGTCGCCCTCAGCGGCGGTGTGGACAGTTCGGCCTGCGTGGCGCTGCTGAAAGAGCAGGGGTATGAAGTCGCAGGCGTTGTGCTGCGGATGAGCGCGGCACACGATCAGACGGTTGCGGATGCGCGGCTCTCCGCAGAGCAGCTGGGCATTCCGCTGTATGTGCATGACATGGAAAAGGAGTTTTCCGACCATGTCATCCAGTATTTTATGGGCGAATATGCCGCCGGACGGACGCCGAACCCTTGTGTTGTCTGCAATCCGCTGGTGAAATTCAAGGGCCTTTTTGACGTGGCAGATGCATATGGCTATCCGGCCGTCGCCACCGGGCATTATGCCGGGCTGCGGCAGGATGGGGATCATATGCTGCTGACCATGGGTGCGTCCAGAGAGCGGGACCAGTCTTATATGCTCTGCCGATTGACTCAGAAGGAACTGGGCAGGCTGCTCTTTCCGCTGGAAAGCCTCCCAAAGCCCGAGGTGCGTCAGAAAGCGGCTGAAGCCGGTCTTTCCTGCGCCAATAAGCCCGACAGCCAGGAAATCTGCTTTATCCCCGATGGGGACTATGCC
>CAMAJC010000236.1 GCA_945835425.1 uncultured Clostridia bacterium | reverse complement strand
ATCGCAGAGGGTGCGCAGGGCCTGCAGGAAACCGTCCTTCGGCGTAACGACGCCCATATTGGCGGCGACCGGCTCGACGATTACGGCGGCAATCTCACCGGGATTCTGCTCAAACAGCGCCCTGACGCTCTCCGCGTCGTTATAAACCGCCGTCAGGGTGTCGCTTGCGACCTTTTCCGGGACGCCCAGCGAATCGGGCACACCGGCGGTCATGACACCGGAACCGGCCTTGACCAGCATGGAATCGGAATGGCCGTGATAGCAGCCGGCAAACTTGATGATCTTGCTGCGGGAGGTGTAGCCGCGGGCAAGACGGATGGCCGACATGACCGCCTCGGTGCCGGAATTGACCATCCGCACCATCTCCAGCCCCGGTACCATCGAAACCATCAGCTCGGCGACCAGCACTTCCCGCTCGGTCGGCGCTCCAAAGGACAGACCGTCCTGGCAGGCGTCGCTGACCGCTTTCAGGATTCGTTCGTCGCTGTGCCCCAGAATCATCGGCCCCCAGGAGCCGACATAATCCAGATATGCATGGCCGTCCGCGTCCCAGAGGTGTGCGCCCTTCGCGCGGGTGATAAAAGGCGGTGTGCCGCCGACCGACTGGAAAGCGCGGACAGGCGAATTGACGCCGCCCGGAATGACCTCTTTTGCGCGGGTGAAAAGTTCTTTGCTGCCCATTATCCGATATCCCCTTTCCGAATCGCGTCGGCAAGCTCCGGCGCATAGTAACTGATGAGAATGTCCGCTCCGGCGCGGAAGATGCTGACAGCGGTTTCGCACATGACGCCATATTCATCGATCAGCCCGGCTGCGGCAGCGGCCTTGGTCATGGCGTACTCGCCGCTGACCGAATAAGCCGCCAGCGGAAGGTCGGTGTTATCCTTGACCGTGCGGATAATGTCCAGATAAGCAAGAGCCGGTTTGACCATCAGGATATCTGCACCTTCTTCGGCGTCCAGCAGGGACTCTTTCAGTGCTTCACGGGCATTGTGCGGGTCCATCTGGTAGCCCTTGCGGTTGCCGAAAGACGGCGCGGAACCGGCTGCATCACGGAACGGGCCGTAAAACGCGGAGGCGTACTTGGCGGAATAGGACATGATGGGGGTATTCAGATAGCCGTTTTCGTCCAGAACCGTGCGGATCGCGTCAATGCGGCCGTCCATCATGTCCGACGGCGCGACCATATCCGCGCCGGCCTGTACATGGGACAGAGCGATTTTGGCCAGATACGGGAGGGTCTTGTCGTTGTCGACCTCGTTGCCGGTCAGGATGCCGCAGTGACCGTGAGAGGTGTACTCGCACATGCAGACGTCGGTGATGATATACAGCTCGGGGTAGCGCTCCTTGAGGATGCGGATGCCTTCCTGCAGGGCAGCGTGTTCGTTGTAGGCCTCGCTGCCGCAGGCGTCCTTATGCTGCGGGATGCCGAAGAGGAGAAGTTTCCCGACTCCATGGGAAAGGGCCATTTCGGCGGCTTCGGAGACCCGGTCAGGGCTGTAATGGAACTGGTTCGGCAGGGACGGGATCTCGGTTTTGATATTCTCCCCTTCCTTGATGAAAACCGGCAGGATCAGGGATTCGGGAGACATCCTCGTTTCCCGCACCATTTTGCGGAGGGTGTCGCTGCCGCGCAGACGGCGCGGACGGATTTGGGACTGCATCATAACAGGTCAGAACCTTTCTGTTTATATTTATATGAAAATCAATATGCGGGATGGGCGGAGATATACTGCGCCATACTGTCAATAGTCGCTTCGGGCGGAACGGCGGTTTCAAAGCCGAGGGACAGGGCTGCCGCAGCGGTCTTTTCGCCAATGCAGAGAGCATGAAAACCGGTAAAGTCCATGTCCGGCAGCGAGGCCGCAAAGCTTTCCGCCATGGAGGCGCTGGTGAAGGTGATGAGCGGACGCTCTTCCAGCAGAATCCGGCGCACCGTTTCCGGGTCACGCAGCGGCAGCGGAATCGTATCATAAAGCGGCAGACGGACTGGAATCCGCATCGCCTCTCCCAGCTTTTTCATCAGGCCGCCTTTTGCGATCTTCGCTTCACAGACTAAAATCCGGTCATATGGGTCGGTGCGGTCGATGAGCGCCTGCGCCAGATGCTCCCCGTCAAAGGTCTCGGGAATCAGGTCGGCGATAATGCCATAACGGCGCAGTTCCTCTGCCGTGACGCTGCCGACGGCGGCGATATGGATGCCGTGTAAAGCGCGGGTGTCCAGCCCTGACCGGCAGAGCGCGTCAAAAAAGCAGCGGACACCGAACTTGCTGGAAAAGGTAATCCAGTTTACATCCAGCGATTCCGGCGGCAATGGTTCTCCCAACGGCTCGGTTCGGATAACCGGGAGGTCTAATACATCAGCCCCGAGCTTTTGCAGGGCAGGCGCCAGCTTGGCAGGAGAAGAATCGCTGCGGGTGACGAGAATCCGCTTGCCGTGGAGCGGACGGCTGTCAAACCAGTCAAACCGGTCGGACAGCGCACAGACCTTTCCGACGGCGATGATCGCCGGGGAATGGATATCTGCTGCGGATGCGGCAGATTCCAGCGTCGAAACCGTCGCGATTACTTTGCGTTGGTTTGTGCGCGTACCGTTTTCGACGACAGCCGCAGGCATAGAGGGCTCCATTCCGGCGTCCAGCAGGCCCTGCATCAGCTTACCGAGAGACGCAACCCCCATCAGGAAAATGAGCGTCCCGTGAAGCCTTACCAGTGCGTCAAAGTCGATCGACAGCTCGCCGCCTTCTCGCGCGTGGCCGGTGATAACATGAAAAGAAGAACAGTAGTCGCGATGGGTCACCGGGATGCCTGCATAGGCAAAAGCCGCGACCGCCGACGTGATACCGGGGACGACCTCAAAGGGGATCCCCTCCTCTGCGGGCAGCTCCAGTTCCTCACCACCCCGTCCGAAAACAAACGGATCGCCGCCCTTTAAGCGGACAACGTTTTTGCCTTCCTTTGCCTTCTCGACTAAAATCCGGTTGATATCCGGCTGGCGGACAAGGTGGTGACTGGAGGCCTTGCCGACGTTTATCTTCTCGGCACCGGCCGGAATCAGGGCGAGGATGTCGTCCGAAACAAGGCGGTCATAGACGACCACTTCCGCGCCCTGCAGCGCTTCCAGTCCCCGCAGGGTCAGAAGCCCTCTGTCGCCGGGGCCTGCGCCGACCAGGGTGATTTTTCCGTTATGCATGAGCTTCTCCTTCCCCAGCCTGGGCAAGCGTCTGTTCAGCTAAGCGGATACCGAGCTGCTGAGCAGACGCTGCGGGTGCGGTATCGGTCAGGCGGATGACCTTCCCGCTTTCGCTTACATAAAAGGTGCGCAGGGTGACGGCGCCGTCGTTCAGTTCGGCATAAGCTGCGGTCGGAGCGCTGCAGCCGCCGTTTAAGGCCCGCACAAATCCGCGCTCGGCAGCGGCAATGACATGGCTTTCCGGGCAGTCAAAGGCGGATAAATAAGCATAATCCTCATCTTTCCGGCCCTGAACCGCCAGAATCCCCTGACAGGCGGCCGGAATCATCTCATCCGGCGTGAACAGACGGGCAATGCGGTCTTCCAATCCGAGACGGCGGAGTCCCGCGCTGGCGAGCACCAGCGAAGAATAGCTTCCCTCTTCCAGCTTGCGCAGCCGGGTCTGGACATTGCCGCGCACTGAAAGGGTCTCATGATCCGGGAAAAGGGCGCGGAGCTGAATCTGGCGGCGAAGACTGGAAGAACCGATGGGACGTG
>CAMAJC010000235.1 GCA_945835425.1 uncultured Clostridia bacterium | reverse complement strand
AAAAATGCCGGTTTGATGGACAAACCGGCATTTTTTCTTAGGGTACCAGCAGTTCTTTGCCGCCCATGTAGGGACGGAGGACTTCCGGGATTTTCACGGTGCCGTCTGCCTGGAGGTTGTTTTCGAGGAACGCGATCAGCATTCTGGGCGGAGCGACAACGGTGTTGTTCAGGGTATGGGCGAGGTACTTCTTGCCGTCTGCGCCGTTCACGCGGATTTTGAGGCGTCTTGCCTGGGCATCGCCGAGGTTGGAGCAGCTGCCGACCTCAAAGTACTTCTTCTGACGGGGCGACCATGCCTCGACGTCAACCGACTTGACCTTCAGGTCAGCCAGGTCGCCGGAGCAGCATTCCAGCGTGCGGACAGGGATGTCCAGCGAACGGAACAGGTCGACGGTGTTCTGCCAGAGCTTGTCAAACCACATCATGCTGTCTTCGGGCTTGCAGACGACGATCATCTCCTGCTTCTCGAACTGATGGATGCGGTAAACGCCTCTCTCCTCGATGCCGTGGGCGCCTTTCTCCTTGCGGAAGCAGGGAGAGTAGCTGGTCAGGGTGATGGGGAGCTGCTTCTCGTCGACGATCTCATCGATAAAGCGGCCGATCATCGAATGTTCGGAGGTGCCGATCAGGTAGAGGTCTTCGCCTTCGATCTTGTACATCATCGCGTCCATTTCCGGGAAGGACATAACGCCGGTGACGACATTGGAATGAATCATGAAGGGCGGAATGACATAGGTAAAGCCGCGGTCGATCATAAAGTCACGGGCATAAGCCAGAACTGCCGAGTGCAGTCTTGCGATATCGCCCATCAGGTAATAGAAGCCGTTGCCGGCGACCTTGCGGGCAGCGTCCAGGTCGATGCCATGGAAGGATTCCATGATATCGGTGTGGTAGGGGATTTCGAAATCCGGGACAACCGGCTCACCGTATTTCTGCACCTCGACGTTGCAGCTGTCATCCTTGCCGATCGGGACGGAGTCGTCGATCATCTGCGGGATGTTCATCATGATGTTCGTGACCTTCTCGGAAAGCTCCTTCTCCTGAACCTCGAGCTCTTCCAGACGGGCAGCTTCCTCAGCGACTTTCTTCTTCATTGCTTCGGCTTCTTCCTTCATGCCCTTGGCCATCAGGCCGCCGATCTGCTTGGAGATCTTGTTGCGCTCCGAGCGGAGGGCGCTTGCCTCCTGCTGAACCGCACGGCTCTTGGCGTCCAGTTCGATGACCTCATCGACCATCGGGAGCTTATAGTCCTGGAATTTCTTCTTGATATTCTCTTTGACGGCGTCGGGATTTGCCCGTACAAATTTGATATCCAGCATGTTACTTTCTCCTTATCTCAACAGAAGTTTCCTTCTGTTTATTACTCATTTTTCAGTCCGCCCAGCAGACTTGCGATCGTCTGCAGGTCTTCCCTGGAATAAAATGCGATCTCGAGAACGCCTTTATCCTCACCGCCGCGCATATTGATTTTTACCTTGCGGCCCAGCTCATTATTCATCGCGATCTGCATTTCGCGGTAATAATGGTCAACAGCGTCCTCTTTTTTGCGGGATTTGGCGTTTTCCGGCTGGTCAGCCTTGAGCTTTGCAGCCAGCCGCTCGACCTCCCGGACCGACAGCCCTTTTTCAGCCGCCAGCTTCGCCAGTTTGCACAGCTCTTCACTGTCCTCTATCCCCAGCAGCGCCTTGGCATGGCCCATGCTGAGGGAACCGTCGATCAGATAGGGACGGACCGCCTCCGGCAGCCGCAGGATCCGAAGGGCATTTGCCACCGCGCTCCGGGAACGTCCGACCTTGCGGGCGACCGCTTCTTGGGTCAGGCCGTAGGTCTCGATCAGTTCCTGATAACCACCTGCTTCTTCGAGGGGATTGAGGTCTTCCCGCTGCAGGTTTTCAATCAGGCCGAACTCCATGACCTCGGCCTCGGTCATATCCCGCACGACGACCGGTACTTCGCTGAGGCCTGCCATCCGCGCGGCACGCCAGCGCCGTTCACCGGCTACCAGCTGGTAACAGTCCCCGTCAAGGGATGCACCCGGGACTCTGCGCACCAAGAGCGGCTGCAAAATCCCATGCTCCCGGATAGAGTCGGCCAGTTCCGCCAGAGAATTATCGTCAAAAGACTTTCTCGGCTGGCTTCGATTGGGTTCAATACTGCTCAGCCGGACGCTCAGCGTGCCGTTTCCGGCGTCGCCGTCCAGCGAAAAAGCAGCGCTGTTGTCTTCATAAAGCGCATCCAGGCCCCGTCCGAGGCCGGATCGTTTCTGTTTTGCCATTGTGAATATATCCAACCTTTCGTTTACGGTCTGATACTTTTTTCTTGATGTTTAAGGGATTACTATTTGGGCGCCTGCGGGCGCAGAGTGTGAAATGACCTACCCTATAGACGGGCAGGATGTGCATATCGGTAGTTCTTAAGAGTTACGGTCGCTTTTGAAAGAAGCTCAGCTGTCCTACGGACAGCGAAAAACTTTTTTGTCATTATCCCCGTCAGTGAGCAAAATAATCTGCCCAGCCGCTCTGCGCGGCTGTTGCCCCTTCATGAGCTTTGGAAATGGGGATTAGGGCAGCTTATTACTTTTTGGGGCGGTTAGCTTTCAGAAATTCCCGTGTGAACTCAGCATAAGCGTGCGCGCCGACCGAACCTTTATCGTAGTAAATAACCGGTTCGCCGAAGCTGGGCGCTTCCGAAAGGCGCACATTGCGGGGAATTGTCGCCCGGTAGACCTTATCGGGGAAGAACTTCTTGATTTCGGCGACGACCTGATTTGTCAGGTTCAGTCTTCCGTTATACATCGTCAGGAGCACTCCTTCGATCTGGATATCCGGGTTATATTTGCGCTTGACCTGGCGGATAGTCGCCATCAGCTGAGAAAGGCCCTCCAGCGCGTAGTATTCGCACTGGGTCGGGATGAGCACCGTATCCACTGCCGTGAAGGCGTTGAGAGTGATCATGCCCAACGAAGGCGGGCAGTCGACCAGAATATAGTCATACTTATCCCGAACCGGCGCCAGCGCCAGCCGCAGCCGTTCTACCCGGTTTTCCAGCTCCACCAGCTCCACCTCGGCGCCAGCCATGGCGATACTGGACGGAATGATGTCCACGCCTGCGAATTCGGTATGCAGGATGACCTGTTCCGCTGTGACCTCGCCGATCAGCATCTCGTAAGAGGTTGCGGAAACACGCCGTTTTTCGATACCAAAGCCGCTGGTCGCGTTGCCCTGGGGGTCAATATCCACCAGAAGCACCTTGTTTTTCAGGTGGCCCAGACAGGCCGCCAGATTTACTGCGGTTGTTGTCTTGCCAACGCCGCCTTTCTGGTTGGCAACCGCGATCATTTTTCCCATAGAATATTTCCTCATAGCGCCGGGAAACGGCGAAAACCGCCTTTCCGGCATAGTCGCTCGATGCGCGTTTCGCATCGTACTGAATATTATAGCACATCTCCATGGGAAAAACAACGGTAAAACCGCCTAATTCTGGCATATGGACGCCTAAAACTGTGCAAAAGGGCATGAATTGCAAAAAAATAAGCGGCCGCCAGCCTGTTTTGTCAGACTGACGGTCGAATTGCAGCGCAATTTTGCGGATGACAGGGAATTTCCGATGTTCCACGTGAAACATTTTTGTCTGCCGCCGTGAAACAGGTCTGTCACACGTTTTTGGATGGGTGGGAGCGTGCGCCCTGCACCCGGGCTGTGGGAATCCGCACGAGATACTCGATATATTCGCC
>CAMAJC010000234.1 GCA_945835425.1 uncultured Clostridia bacterium | reverse complement strand
AAATCGCGTTCTTGACGACGCTCATCGACAGGCCTGCTGAGATATCTGCGACGCTGGCGCCGTCCTTCTGAGCCTGTTTGACCGAGGAGTTCATGAAAACGGTGCAGCGGGAGCCGAGGTCGACCGGGTACTGGGAGAACAGGCCGCGCTGGGCAAAATCGGCGATCTCATAGCCCATCGACTTGGCGAAGGTCTCGATAAAGGAACCGCAGCCGGAGGAGCAGGCCTCATTGAGCATAATGCTGTCGATCGAGTCGTTGCGGACCTTGAAGCATTTGATATCCTGGCCGCCGATATCGAGGATGAAATCGACGTCCGGTTCAAAGTGGCGGGCAGCGCGGAAATGCGCCATCGTCTCGACAATGCCGTCGTCAACCCGGAAAGCATTGCGGATCAGGTCTTCGCCGTAACCGGTGACAACGCCGGAGCAGAGGTGAATCCGGTCGCCGCAGAGCTTGCGGATGGTGATCAGCTGCTCGCGAATGATGGTGACGGGGTTGCCGCGGTTGGAGCTGTAATACTGGTAAAGAATCTCATCCTTCTGGGAAATCAGGACGACTTTGGTCGTGGTGCTGCCGCAGTCGATGCCGAGGTAGGCATTGCCGGTATAGGTATGGATATCGACCTCTTTGACGGTCGCTTTGGCATGGCGGTTTACAAACTCCTGATAGTCTTCTTCTCCGGAGAACAGCGGCTGCAGGTAGTTGGTAACCGTTGCGCCGGAGGTAGCCTTTTCGATGCGGTCGAGCAGATTGGGAAGCGTTGTCTCCTCGCAGCTCTCCGCCGCATAAAACGCGGTGCCGATGGCTACCGAATACTGACCCAGTTCTGGGAAGAGGGCGTTTTCCGGGGTCAGATGCAGTGTCTCAACAAAGCGCTCCTGCAATCCCTTGAAGAAGAAGAGCGGTCCGCCGAGGAACGCGATTTTGCCTTTCAGCTGACGGCCCTGGGCAAGGCCGGTGATCGTCTGGTCGACGACCGCCTGGAAGATACTGGCAGCCAGGTCTTCTTTCCGGGCACCCTGGTTCAACAGCGGCTGGATATCCGATTTGGCGAAAACGCCGCACCGGGAAGCGATCGGATAGAGCTTTTCATGTTTGCCGGCCAGTATATCCAGTTCGCCGGGCGTCACATCCAGCAGCGTTGCCATCTGATCGATAAACGCGCCGGTGCCGCCTGCGCAGGTACCGTTCATCCGCTCCTCAACGCCGCCGGTCAGGAACAGTATCTTTGCGTCCTCGCCGCCCAGCTCGATAATGACGTCGATATCCGGGTCAAAAAACGGGACGGCCTTGCTGGTCGCATAGACCTCCTGAATAAACTCGATGCCGGCCGCCTTGGACAGGCCAAAGCCCGCGGAGCCGGAAAGGGCGACCCGAAAGGGCTTATCCCCGATGCAGTCCTTTGCCAGCCGCAGCACCTCCGCGGTCTTCTGGCGCACCTGGGAGAAATGGCGCTCGTAATGCTTGAACAAAATCTGTTCTCCGTCCATCACCACTACTTTAACAGTGGTCGAACCAATATCAATACCAATGTTATAGCTCATTTTCGTAATGCCTTTCCTTTTCTTCCTTTTGCAGAATTCCGTTCAGCATGATATCGACCGAAGCCCGGAGGTCGCGTTCCATCATCTCCATGGCCAGGTCGATGGACATATGCTGCTGATAGACGGCGTGTATATATTTGCTCAGAATACTGTCGATGATTTCCAGCGTCAGTTCCAGCGCCATTTCCTTGTCAACGCCGGGACGGATCGCACTGCGGCTCAGAAACAGCCGGAGGGCGATGCTGGCTTCATCCTTATATTCCTTGCGCTTCTCGGAAATATAGCTTTCGACGGGCTCACAGGGGTTCCCGAGGATATAGGACAGGATGCGGTAATGGTTGGGATGGGAGCTGAAGAAGTTCGCCTGACGGCGGTAAAACTGCGACAGTGCGTTGATATCCACATTCCCGTTTTTCAGCGGTTCTTTTGCAAAATCCTTCTCCAAATCCTCCACGCACTTGGAACAGACCGCCAAAAACAGGTTTTCCTTGCTTTTGAAGTAATGATATAAAAGCCCTTTGGAAATCCCTGCTGCCTGACAGATCTGGTTGGTGGAAGCGCCGTCGTAACCGTGCTCCCCAAACTCCTGCAGTGCCGCTTCAATGATCTTGCTGCGGCTGTCATTACTTTTATTTTCCTGCTGAGGTTCCACCTCGCGGGACTGCGCGCCTGTCATATTCTCACTCTCCTGTAAATTCCGACAATATTTCCATTATATATTTGTGTACATCGTTAATTATACCATAGACTGACCGGTTGGTCTATACCAGCTTTTCACAAATCACTGTCGAATGATGTCCTATTTTTTGATTCTTTTGCGTATGGTTTTTTAAGAAAAAATGATAAAAACCAGAATAAGAAACTGGTCAGGTTTTCACCTTCATCCGTACATAAAAACTCCGGAACCGCGTTTCCGCAGCCCCGGAGCTTATTTGCTTTATTTGGTCTGATAGACATTGCCTTCGCAGCGGACCGGACCGGTGACAGTGCCACAGTGCACGTCTCCTTCGGCCGAAACCGCGCCCATGACCGAGCCGCAGCTGACGTTTCCGTCCGCCGTTACCTTCCCTGCCACATTTCCGCAGCTGACGCTTCCATCGGCTGTGACGCTGCCGCCGACCGATTTGCATTCTACATAATCGTCAGAAGTGACGTTTCCGCCGACACCGCCGCCGCATTTCACATAGCCGTCCGCCGTAACACTGCCGCCGACGCCGCCGGTAATCGAAGCGGAACCGAAAATCCGCACATTGAGCTGTGTCCGTCTGATGTCTTCCACATTCAGCCGGATCGACCGGTCATCGGTCACTTCGTCCGCAGACACCATCCGGTTGCCGATAAACTGGACAACGCGCAGCACCTGATCATCCGGCAGGTCGTCCCGCACCTCATTTTCGCTGGTCCAACGGTCGTCGCGGCCGGAAATGTGGAAATCGAAGCGGCCGCTCTTGACATTCTCTTTGATCTTCTTAAACTGCTCGGAGACGCTGTCGGAGATCGTGCGGCCAAGGTTTTCCAGATCGCTCCAGCCGTACTGCGGGCGCTCCTGATGGGATTCTTCTCTGGGAGGGACCTGTTCCCATTGAGGCGGCGTATCCGTTTCAGGCGCTTCCTGTGCGGCGCTCTCACCGGGATTATCGTCTATCGCAACCGGGACAACGACCAGTTCCGGTTCGTTGTCTTCCATGGGCTGCTCGGTCACGGCTGCTTCATCCGCCGCGTCTTCTTCCGAAACTTCTTTCCCGTAAAACAGTTCTTCCATCGTCACGCCGAAATACTGCGCGATCTGCGGCAGCAGCGTGATATCCGGCATCGAACCGCCGGTTTCCCATTTGCTGACCGCCTGTACCGTCACGCCCAGCTGGCTTGCCAGAACGTCCTGCCCGATTCCTTTTTCTTTCCGTAAGCTGCGGATATTTTCTCCAAGTTTCATTTCTGCCATAACTGTTCCGTCCTTTCCGGTTTTGCAGGAACCTATTTCTCCTGCGGCTGATTGATCATTTCTATTCGTCCGTGAAAGCTTTCATGCTTTAAGTATAACCACAGTGAGACACAAAAAGCAATAAAAGATTGTTTGAATCGGCAAGTTCAACCAACGGTTGATTTTTAAGGCCAAAAAGTCAGGTTTCATACGAAAAAACTGCGTAAATATAAAGAAATGCAATTTATAATATATCATGATTCTACAGGTTAAAGATGTTTATTTTTCA
>CAMAJC010000233.1 GCA_945835425.1 uncultured Clostridia bacterium | reverse complement strand
ATCTTTTCCATGCACAAAACGATCTCCCTTGGGGTCGGGAAAGCCGCGATTGCGCCCGGACGGGTGCAGACCAGGCTGCCGACGGCGTTGGCGAAGTCCAGCATGACGGTGATCTCGACGCTGGACATATCGTGGACGTTTTTGTTCAGCCGCATGAGGTTGTAGATGACCCCTGCCAGGAAAGCATCGCCGGAGCCGGTCGTGTCGACTACCGGGACGTCATAGGCGCTGGACAGGTAGGAATCCTGGTTGACATAGGCGTAGCAGCCCCGGTCGGCCTTGGTGATGATGATCATTTCGGTGCCGTTTTCCAGATAAATCTGCTCGCAGGCGGCGCGCTCGTCCATGCCCGGGAAGAGGAACTGGAAATCCTCCTCGGAGATTTTGAGGATATCCGCCAGGGTCAGCGCCTGCAGGATGACTTCTCTGGCCTGTTCCGGAGATTCCCAGATGTTCAGACGGAGATTGGGGTCAAAGGTGATCCGGGCGCCGCTCTCTTTGGCCTTGACGACGGCGTTTAAGATGGTGGAACGGCTCGGCTCCGCAGACAGCGGGAAGGAGGAGAAGTTGAAGACCTTGCAGTCGGTGAAAATCTCGTCGTCGATATCGTCTTCTTCCAGATGGGTATCCGCCGTTCCGGCATTGCGGTAGAAGGTAAACTGCTTTCCTTCCTCGGTGCGATGGACGAAAGCCAGCGGCGTCGTGAGGCCGTCGGCCAGGATCATGTTCCGGGTATCGACCCCGCAGTCGTCGAGGACGGTTTTGACGGTGCGTCCGGCGGTGTCGTTGCCGACCTTGCCGATAAAGCCGGTCTTGACGCCGAGTCTTGCCAGGGCGCAGGCGACGTTTGCCGGGCTGCCGCCGACGTTCTGTTCAAAGACCGGAACCGGCTCCTGGGCAGGCGCTTCTTCCGCCTGCTCCGCTGCTTCCGGCACGGTTTCCGTCTCGTCCAGCTCCCAGTCGCTGAACTCGGCCCATTCTTCCTCCGCCTCCTGCTCCACCGGCGCCGGCGGAACAGGGATAAAGTCCATCAAAGCTTCGCCGATACTGAGGACATCATACATTGCTCATCATTCCTTTCTGGTCGTGCTGTTGATACGCTGATTAACCGGTGCCAGCCCCTGCGGGATATTCCCCAGGCGCTATTGCCAAAACAACAGCGCAAACCAGCATCCTTTTATCGAAGGGAACCGCCTTTTTCTATTATTCTCATAGATAAACCGGCCAAATCCCCATGCTCATCCGAAAATTACCGTTTCCTCGCCTGCCGCAAGGGCTACAGGGACGCATTTGTCCCCATAATAAACCGGCGCCTTAAAATCGCTGTCCGCTTTTATGGTGCAGCGGACCAGCTTCCCGTCTGCCCACGCAAGGGATACCGCCGCGTTTCCGACAATCCGCAGACCCCTTGCCGAACCGGATTTCCACTTTTCCGGCAGCGCCGGGAGCAGCAGCACCCGGTCTTTACTGCTCTGAACCAGCATCGAAGCGATCGCCGCCGTGCCGCCGAAGTTGCCGTCGATCTGGAAGGGCGGATGCTTGTCGAAAAGGTTCGGATAGGTCGACCGGCCGAAAAGCTCGCAGAGGTTTTCATAAGCCGCTTCTCCGTCCCAGAGCTTTGCATAGTGGTTGATGATCCAGGCGCGGCTCCAGCCGGTATGACCGCCGCCGAAGGACAGCCGGTGCTCCAGCGTCTTCCGCGCCGCCGCCGCCAGTTCCGGAGTCCCGTCCGGCGTGATCTGGGAGGAGGGATGCAGCCCGTAAAGGTGGGAGATATGCCGGTGGCCGGGTTCTGCCTCCTCATATTCTTCCCGCCATTCGAGGATCCGCCCGTCGCTGCCGATCCGGGTCGGGAGCAGGCGGCTGAGCGCGTCCTCGATATCTGAGAGGAACTTCCGCGCATCCCAGACGTCGATCTCCTCCAGCAGGCCGGAAATCTCCTCGGTGTCCAGCTCTTTGGCCGCATCGAGGCACTGGGTAAACAGGTCGCGGAGGATCTGGTTGTCCATCGTCGTCCCGGCGCCGTTTGCGCCCTGCTCGCCGTTCGGCAGGATATAGGTGTTTTCAGGCGAGGTCGAAGGACAGGTCATCAGATGTCCGTCCACCTCGATCAGGAAATCGAGGAAGAAGAGCGCCGCTTCGCTCATGACCGGGAACGCCCTGCGCAGGAAGTTCTTGTCGCCGGTATATTCATAGTGGGTCCAGAGGTGGGTGCACAGCCACGCCGCGCCCATGACCCAGTAGGAACCGGGCAGCCAGGCGTCCTGCACATCGGTATCACCCCGGATATCGGTGTTGTGGTGGCAGACAAACCCGCGGCAGCCGTACATCTCCCGCGCCGTTTCCCGGCCGCTCTTGCGCATATTCTCAATGAGGTCAAACAGCGGCTCGTGGCACTCGGGCAGAGCGCAGATCTCCGCCGGCCAGTAGTTCATCTGGGTGTTGATGTTGACGGTGTATTTTGCGTCCCAGGCAGGCGCATAATCCTGATTCCAAAGGCCCTGCAGCGGCGCCGCCAAAGTCCCCGGACGGCTGCAGCTGATCAGCAGATACCGCCCAAAGTCGAAGTACAGTCCCGCCATCGGCACATCCGTCCCGCCTTTTTCAAGCCGCTGCAGCCGCTCATCGGTCGGGAGCGCTTCCGCGGCCGCGTCGTCTGCCGCGTCGCCGTGAATGGAGAGCGACACCCGGCCAAAATAGCTCCTATAGTCCTCCTGATGGCAGACCAGCAGCATATCATAGGAATAATTCTCCGCCGCGTCCAGCCGGGCTTTAATCCGGGCCTGCAAAAGCGCCTGCAGGCCCTGCTGGGCCTTCAGCTCCTGAATCTCAGCGGCGGTCAGCCCTTCCCCGTCGATCTCCAGCGGCTCCACTGCCGCCCGTTTGATATAGCGTTCCTTTTCTCCGGCGGTGCAGTGATAGGTGCAGTCGGCGGTGAAAATCAGCAGCACCTCGTCGGCCTTTTCGACGCAGAGCGTCTCGCCGATCACCCGGACACTGCCGCCCTTTGCCTTTGCCCGCAGGTTCATCGCAAATTCATAGCCGCCGCGGCCGAGGTTGCCGTGGAGGGAAATTTCCCGCTGGCTGCGCTTGCCGACGCCGTCATAGTAGCGGCCGCTCTGCTGAAAACCGTTTATCTCGCTGCGGGTCAGCACCGCGTCAAAGGAGACGCTGCCGGGCTTATCCCCGCGGATGCGGATGACCATGCAGTCGTCCGGCGCCGAGATGAAGGCTTCTCTTGTATAGGCGACCCCATTTTGCGTATACTCCACCCGCGCCACGGCAGTTTCCAGGTCCAGTGTCCTGCGGTAGTTTAAAACCTCGCCTTTCCCGTCAAACCGCAGGGTGATATCGCCCAGCGGCTGATAGGGGTGCATACTGACCGGACAACCGGAAAGACCGCGCACCATCATCTTTTCCGCCGCGGCGATCCGTCCGTCCAGCAGCGCCTTGCGGATCATCGGCAGATACCGCACGGCGTCCGGGTTGCGGCGGTGGACAGGGCCGCCGTACCAGATGCTTTCCTCATTGAGCTGGATGCGCTCGCTTTGGACGCCCCCAAATACCATTGCGCCCAGCCGGCCGTTGCCGAGAGGAAGCGCCTCCTCCCACTGTGCCGCAGGCTGTTTATACCATAATCTGCTCATAGGACGTCCGCCTTTCTTTTTGTCATATATTTTTATAGGGAAGCTCTGATTTATCCGACTTTGTTCCTTTTGGGGAACGTATTTATGCGGCTTTTTCCCCGCCTTCGGCGGGGAAAAAGCATTTAATCAGAGGTT
>CAMAJC010000232.1 GCA_945835425.1 uncultured Clostridia bacterium | reverse complement strand
TTCCCTTTAGCGATTTTTGTGCTACAATATAAAAGATACCAATTTAGGGAAACTCTTGATTTATTCACGTTTCTGCTGTAAAACAGGCATATCCGAGGGTGTTTTTCCCTGCCTTCGGCAGGGAAAAACACATAAATCAAAGGTTTCAAACAGAGAGGAAGAAAACCGTTGCAGCATATATTTCTGGATTTTGAAATGAATCCGATTCCCCGGGAAAACCGCGAAGCGCGGGCCATCGTTTTGGGAGAAATCATCCAGATCGGCGCGGTCAAGCTGAATGAAGACTATCAGCTGACCGACCGCTTTTCCCTAAACGTCCGTCCCGAATACAGCCCGATCATGCCTCATATCACCGAGCTGACCGGCATCAAACAGTCAGATGTCGACGATGCGCCGCTCCTGCGGGATGCGATCGATCAGTTTACCGCCTGGATTCTGGAAGGCGCGGAACAGGGCGATGGCAAAGTGCGGATTTATGCCTGGAGCAACTCCGACTGGCGGCAGTTTTCGGGCGAATGCAAGCTGAAAAACATCCCGATTCCCAAGTGCTACAACCGCTGGATGGATTTCCAGCGGGTTTATACCCGGCTGATGGGCCTTTCCCGGCGCAATCCGCTCTCCCTGACCAACGCCCTCGGCGCGTCCAGCGGGAGCTTCACCGGCAGCCAGCACTCCGCTATGGTGGACGCCGAGAATTCCGCGTCCCTACTGACGCTGGTCAAGGATAAGGAAGCCTTTGCCGAGCGCACCCGCATTGTGCGGCAGCTGATGGGCAAGGAGGAGACGCCCTCCGGTTCGACCCTGGGCGACCTTTTTGACCTCAGCTCGATTCCGGAGCGCAAGCCCCGGGTGAAATCCGACCGCAAAAATAAAAAGAAAAAGCGCTGAAACGCCGCGCCTTTGCGCAGCAAAAAGCCCGACGCTCATTTCTGGGCATCGGGCTTTTGCATGAACGATCAGAAGAACTCTGACTGATGCACTTTTCGGCCTTTCCGAAAGTGTATCTATGGGTATTTTTCCCCGCCTTCGGCGGGGAAAATACTTGACCGGAAGGCTCTTAAATGCTGTGGGTCTCTTCGCGGAGCCATGCAGCCTCTTCGGCAGGGAGGTAAGGAGAAATCTTCTGATAGACCTCTTCCATGTAAGCATTGTAAAGCGCTCTTTCCTTGGCGGTCATCTCTTCCGGCAGAACCGCTTCCGGCTCAAAGGGGACGAAGGTCAGGTTGTCGAACGCCATGAACTGGCCGTACTCGTTTTTGACATCCTTGCGGCAGACGATCAGGTTCTCGATGCGGATGCCGTACTGTCCTTCCAGATACAGGCCCGGCTCGTTGGAGGTGATCATGCCTTCCTCGAGGACGGCGTTGTGGCCGGGGACGATGCGGTAGCGGAAGGAGTTCGGACCTTCGTGGACGTTTAAGAGATATCCGACGCCGTGGCCGGTGCCGTGGTTGTAGTCCAGCCCTTCATCCCACAACGGCTGTCTGCAGGCATAGTCCAGCGCCACACCGGTGCAGCCGTACAGGAATTTTGCCGCTGCCAGCTGCAGATGCCCGCGCAGAACGAGGGTGTAATGATGCTTCTGTTCATAAGTCAGCGGGCCGACCGCAAAGGTACGGGTTATATCGGTGGTGCCTTCCAGGTACTGTCCGCCGGTGTCCGCCAGGGCAAAGCCGTGCGGCTCAATCTCGATATCGCTTTCCTCAGAGGGCGAGTAGTGGCACATAGCCGCATGTGCGCCGTAGGAAACGATGGGCGCGAAGCTCTGGCCGAGATAGTTTTTGCCCATCTGCCGGAACTCCTCCATCTTCCCGGCGGCGCTCATCTCGGTGATCTTTTCCTTGCCGATGGTGTGTTTCAGCCAGTAGATAAACCGGGTGACCGCGATGCCGTCCTGAATATGGGCAGCTTTCTCGTTTTCCACCTCGACAGGGTTTTTCAGCGCCTTGGGCAGATAGGTCGGGTTGACCATGTCCAGTACCTTTGCGCCTGCGGGTACGTCCATGACCGCCTGGAAGTTGACACGGCCGCGGTCGAGCATGACTTTCGTGCCGTCTGCCAGTGCGCGGATATCTGCATAAACGTCATTATACGGATAGATATGCACGCCGTCTGCCGCGAGAGCTGCCGTGACAGCCTCATTAAAGCAGCCTGCGTTGGCATACAGCCGAATCTCGTCACCCGTAAACATCACATAGGAGAGGACGACCGGGTTGTAGTCGACGTCGCCGCCGCGGATGTTTAACAGCCACGCGATATCGTCCAGCGAGGTCAGGACGAAAACGTCCGCCTCATTTTCAGCCATCGCCTTGCGCACATCAGCGCACTTTTCCGCGCGGCTCTTGCCCGCGTATGTGACATCCAGTTCAAAGACCGGCTCAGCGGACAGGGCAGGGCGGTCTTCCCAGATTTCGCCCACCAGATCCTGCTGGTAGCGGATGGAAGCGCCTTTTTTCTCCAGTTTCTGCCGCAGCTCATCGCCGGTGGAAGCGGAAACGGTGCGTCCGTCAAAGCCGAGGGTCTGGCCCTCTTTGATATTGTCCAGGATAAACTCGTTGACCGTCGGAACGCCGTCCTGACCCATCTTCATCAGGGTGACGGTGGTGTCCTGCAGCTGCTCTGCTGCCTGGATGAAGTAACGGCCGTCGGTCCAGAGGTACGCCGCATCCTGCGTGATGATGGCGGTACCGGCGGAACCGGTGAAGCCGGTGATAAAGGCGCGGGTTTTAAAATAACTGCCTACATACTCGGAATTGTGGAAGTCTGCCGATGTGACCATATACATGTCGATTCCGGCAGCTGCCATCTTTTCCCGCAGCAGGCGAAGTCTTTCGGGAATCATTCTTTCTACGTCCTTTCAAAAATGATAATTGGTTGCCCACGTTTTATTATAGCAGATTGTTCCCTGCTGTCAAGCGAACGGGGCGGCTTAACGCATAAAGAAATAAGGAGTGTACATATGCTAAATTCAGTTAAACTCATTGCCAGCGATATCGATGGAACCCTGCTCCAAAACGGTGCGACCGCTATTTCGCAGGAGCTTTTTGATCAGATTCATGCCCTGCGCGACAGGGGAATTTTCTTCTGCGCGGCCAGCGGCCGTCAGCACGGGAGCCTCAAAAAGCTCTTTGCGCCGGTGGAGAAGGAAATTTTCTTCCTCTGCGAAAACGGCGCGATCTGCTTTGACCCGGACGGGAATCCTGTCAGCAAAACGCCGATGGAGCGGGAAAAAGCCCTTGCCCTCAGCCATGAAATCCTGGGTGTTCCGCAGTTTGAGGTGCTCATTTCCGGCGCCGAGACCAGTTACCTCATCCCGAAAAGCCCGGACTATGTCGACCATATCCGCTATTTCGTCGGCAACCATGTGACGCTGATTTCCGCGCCGGAGGAAATCAAGGAGGATATTTTGAAGGTTTCGGCCTACTGTCCCGACGGCGCGCTCCAGTATCAGGAGAGCTGGCGGCAGCGCTGGAGCGAGTTTCAGATTGCTCTCGGCGGCGAGCTGTGGCTGGACTGCGGCGTCGCCAGCAAGCGGGAGGGGATTCTGGGCATCTGTACCCATCTGGGCATCTCATCGGATGAAGTCATGGCCTTTGGGGATAACTATAACGACCTGCCGATGCTTTCCCTTGTCGGCCAGCCTTACATCATGGACAGTGCGCAGCCTGCCCTGCGGGAGATGTTTGCCTCTCACGCGGCACGGCCGGAGGATGTGATCGGGAAACTGCTGAAATAAACACTAGTAGAATTTTTCTCTCTGCCGCAAGATGATTTTAGGTCGGTTGAGGGATTA
>CAMAJC010000231.1 GCA_945835425.1 uncultured Clostridia bacterium | reverse complement strand
TGTGGGAGCTTTTTTTCTGTTCATCCGGTTTTGCTATAATCAAACCGAGGTGATGACCATGAAAACATATGGTTACATCCGGGTATCCAGCACCGACCAGAATGAGGGCCGTCAGGTCCTCGCGATGCGGGAAAAAAACATCCCGGACAGTCAGATTTACATGGACAAGCAGTCGGGCAAGGACTTCAACCGCCCGCAGTACAAGCGGATGGTGCGCAAGCTGAAAAAGGGCGACCTGCTCTATATTCTCAGCATCGACCGCCTTGGCCGCAACTACGCCGAGATCCAGAATCAGTGGCGGATCCTGACCAAGGACATCGGCATCGACATATCGGTGATCGATATGCCGGCCCTCGACACCCGCAACGGCAAGGACCTGCTCGGCACCTTTATCGCCGACCTGGTCCTGCAGATTCTCTCCTTCGTCGCCGAAAGCGAGCGCGACAACATCAAAAAACGCCAGGCGGAAGGGATCGTCGCGGCCAAATTAAAAGGCGTGCAGTTCGGCCGCCCTGTCTGCCGGGTACCGGAGGATTTCCCGGTGATCGTCCGGATGTGGGAGCAAAAGCAGCTGACGATCACCGAAGTGGTGCAGCGCGCTGGTATGAGCGAATCGACATTTTACAGACGGCTGCGTGAATATCGGAAGGAAAGGGGGAAAATACTGCAATAAAGGAAAGATCGTGAGGAGAAATGCTGCACATCTGTATTTGACAGAAATACACTATCACCAAGCATCCTCCCATTTTTTGTCTGAATCGCCAAAAAAAATGTAAAATAATCGTGAAAAAGCGTCATTTGGTTTATAGACTTTTTCTACAAATTTGTGTACAATAATAGCTATAACCCCCGCGGCGGTGTACAGGAACGGGCCTGACACAGACGGGGAAAAGTACAGATAAGGAGAGAATGAAATGGCTTTTATTTATGAAGAACCTTCCCATACTTTTGGCGAATATCTGTTGATCCCCGGTTATTCCTCTGCCGAATGCATTCCGAGCAATGTCAGTCTCCGCACTCCCTGTGTCAAGTACCGCAAGGGTGAGGAAGAGTGTCCGCTGACCATGAACATTCCGCTGGTATCCGCTATCATGCAGGCGGTTTCCGGCGAGAAGCTGGCGATCGCGCTGGCAAAAGAGGGCGGCATTTCCTTTATTTACGGCTCCCAGTCCATCGAGGACGAGGCCGCTATGGTCGCGCATGTCAAGGCGTACAAAGCCGGTTATGTCACTTCCGACTCCAACGTCCGTCCCGATGCCACCCTGCAGGACATCCTCGACCTGAAGGAAGCTACCGGCCATGACACCATCGCTGTCACCGAGGACGGCACCCCCAACGGCAAGCTCCTGGGCATCGTCACCGGCCGCGACTACCGCATCTCCCGTATGGCCCGCACCGAGAAGGTCGCCGATTTCATGACTCCCTTCGAGAAGCTGATCACCGCTCCCGAGACCACCACCCTCAAAGAGGCCAACGACATCATCTGGGACCACAAGCTGAACTCCCTGCCTCTGATCGATAAAGACGGTCATCTGAAATACCTCGTTTTCCGCAAGGACTACGATTCCCATAAAGAGAACGCCCTCGAGCTGCTCGACGCCCACAAGCGTTATATCGTCGGCGCAGGCATCAACACCCGCGACTACGAGGAGCGCATTCCCGCTCTGGTGAACGCCGGCGCGGACGTCCTCTGCATCGACTCCTCCGAAGGCTTCACCGAATGGCAGAAACGGACGCTGGAATGGACCCGCAAGACCTACGGCGATTCCGTCAAGATCGGCGCAGGCAACGTCGTCGACCGCGAAGGCTTCCTGTTCCTCGCCAAATGCGGCGCTGACTTTGTCAAGGTCGGCATCGGCGGCGGCTCCATCTGCATCACCCGTGAGCAGAAGGGCATCGGCCGCGGACAGGCTACCGCTCTGATCGAGGTCTGCAAGGCCAGAGACGAGTACTTTGAACAGACCGGCATTTATGTCCCTGTCTGCTCCGACGGCGGCATCGTCCACGATTACCACATGACCCTGGCCCTGGCCATGGGCGCAGACTTCCTGATGATGGGCCGTTACTTCTCCAGATTTGACGAGTCTCCCACCAACAAAGTCATCATCAACGGCAACTACATGAAAGAGTACTGGGGCGAAGGCAGCAACCGTGCCCGCAACTGGCAGCGCTACGATATGGGCGGCGAGAAGAAGCTCTCCTTCGAGGAAGGCGTCGACTCTTATGTTCCTTATGCCGGTTCCCTGAAGGACAACGTCGCGAGATCGCTCTCCAAGGTCCGCTCGACCATGTGCAACTGCGGCGTCCTGAACATTCCCGACCTGCAGAAGAACGCCAAGATCACCCTCGTTTCCTCTACTTCGATCGTCGAGGGCGGCGCACACGACGTCGTTCTGCGCGACACCAAGACTTCCAGATAATGATTCCCATAAGCGGCAGCTGCATCGGCGGCTGCCGCTTTTTCCATAGACCGAAAGGATGAATTGGATGATGATTTCCGCGATCATTCTCGCCGCCGGCAATTCCACCCGGATGGGCGGCGTAAACAAGCAGTTTCTGGAGCTGGGCGGCGAACCGGTGCTCCGCAGGAGCGTCGAGGCTTTCCTCTGGGTGCAGCGGATCGACGAGATTTTGGTCGTCTGCCGCCGTGCCGACTGGGAAGCGGTCGATGAGATTCTCCACGGCCTGCCCAAAGTCCGCGTCGTTCCCTGCGGCGGCGAAACAAGACAGCAGTCGGTGGAAAATGCCCTCGGATATGTTTATCCGCTCTCCGACACCGTCGCCATTCATGACGGCGCAAGACCGCTGGTGCGCCCGGAGGACATCGAAAAAACACTCGACGCTGCGGAAAAATGCGGCGGCGCATTGCTAGGCGTCATGACCAAGGACACGGTCAAGCGGGTCAAAGACGGCATGGTCGTCTCCACCCCCGACCGCAGCGAGATTTTCTGCGCCCAGACCCCGCAGGTCTTCCGGCTCGCCGATTATAAGGCCGCGATGCAGCGGGCAAAGGAACAGCAGCTGGACTTCACCGACGACGCCCAGCTCTTTGAAAAAGCGGGTCTTCCCGTCGCCGCCGTTATCGGGCATTATGACAATATCAAGATCACAACACCTGAGGACCTTCCCGCTGCCGAAGCGATGCTGGCGCTCCAGCCGCAGTGGGAGCTGCCGGAAGGCTGGGACGAGGATTTTTGATTGCCAGTTAATTGCTTTTTCCCCGCCGAAGGCGGGGAAAAAGCCGCGGGAACACGTTTCCGAAAGGAAATAAAGTTGAATAAATCAGAGCTTCCATAGTAGTGAAGTATAGCACTTTCAACGGAAAGGAAAGAGATCATGGCGAAATTCAGAATCGGACAGGGTTACGACGTTCACCGGCTGGTGGAAGGAAGAAAGCTGATCCTCGGCGGCGTGGAGATTCCCTATGAGAAGGGGCTGCTCGGCCATTCGGACGCAGACGTGCTGACCCATGCGGTCATGGACGCGATGCTGGGCGCTCTGGCGCTGGGCGATATCGGCAAGCATTTTCCCGATACCGACCCGGCCTATGCAGGCGCGGACAGCATCGAGCTGCTGCGCCGGGTAAACGGTCTGATTGAAGCGGCGGGCTACAAGCCCGGCAATCTCGATGTTACCGTCGCCGCCCAGCGCCCGAAGCTTGCGCCCCATATCCCGGCCATGCGGCAGCGCCTTGCGGATGCCCTCGGCGTCCCGGTCACGGATATCTCGGTCAAGGCGACCACCGAGGAAGGCCTTGGCATCACCGGCCAGGGCGAGGGGATGACCGCGACTGCGATCTGTCTGCTCGAACCCATTG
>CAMAJC010000230.1 GCA_945835425.1 uncultured Clostridia bacterium | reverse complement strand
CTACCACACCGCCGATAAAAAAATTGACGGAATCAGTCGAACAGCCGGAAATTTTTTGTGTCCGCCAGGGTAAAATAATTCCGCAGGTCTTCCGACAGGTATACGTCCCCGTTTTTCCCGACGGCAATCACGCCATATTCCGTTTCATTTAAATGGGCTTTGGCCGCGTCCAACCCCTGCATATACAGGATGCCGGATATGGCGCCGCAGAGAAAGCCGTCGCTGCCCACGACCGTGACCGCGGCCAGATCGCTCTCCGCGGGATAACCGGTCATTGGGTCCAGCAGCCCGGAAGCCACGTCGGCAGTACAGATCACCTGATCGGGGATGGACAAAATCCCATAGTAGCTGCCGTCGCCGGCCAGCGGGTCGAGCAGCCCCAGGGTAAAGCCGGTGCCTTCCCCTTTATGCCCGGTCATAACGGCAGCGCCGTCCATGCAGAGGAGCGCACCGTCGATATCCGCTGCCCCGTAAGCCGCCAGGGCCTTTTCCATCGCCATTCCTTTTACGACGGCGCCGAAATCCACCGTGATGCCGGGATGCACAATCGAAGCGGTGCAGTTTTCGTCCGACAGGGAAACCTGCTCCCAGCCGGTATAGGTCAGCGCCCAGCTGATCTTATCGGCCGTCGGTTCCCCATCCCGCCAAAGCCTGGACAGCGTCCCGACCGTCGGGTCAAAAAGCCCGTCCGTTTCCTCCGCCAGCGAAAATGCCCGGCGAACGATCCGATAGTCCTCCTGCTCCAGCGTCACCGGCTCCAGACCGGCGGACGCGGCGATCTGGCCCGGAACCGAAACGGTGCTTTCGCTGTCCCAATGATCCGCCGTCTCATACAGCAGCGCGCTGACTGTCTGGATCACCTCAGCGGCGCCGTCCCCATAGACCGACTGGGAAACCTCCGTTCCGAAAACCGTCTGGCTGCCCGTATAAACGGCAGGCGGTTCGGGGACACTGAGGACAGTATCACTGTCCATGGATTCTCCCGGACCGATGGCTTTGGTATAAAAAAATGTCGCTGCGGTAATAAGGGCCGCGGCAAGCAGAAAAATGCGCAGCGTTTTGATGGTGATCACCTTCCTGTGCAGCTGCCGGTGAGAGCCGGCAGCTCCTGATGAAAATACTATAGGATATTTTGCGCGATCTGTCAAGCGTTTGCGTATGCATTGGAAAGGAAGAAATTTATATGAAGAAAAACGGCCTGCTCCTTGCTGTATTGCTGGCAGCCTTAGCCTTTACCGGCTGCGGCAGCACAAAATACCAGGACGGCTCCTACCGCGCCGAAGCTGCGGATTTTGACCAGCACGGATGGAAAGAGTTTCTGGACATTACAGTGACGGGCGGAAAAATTACAAGTGTCGATTTCGACGCCCTGTATAAAGACGACCTGCGGCGCAAGAGCGAGGATATGGATTACCAGAAAGCCTACCGGGAAGCGGGGCTCGGCACCGACCCGGCCGATTACTGCATCCGGCTGGAGGATTCCCTGTTGGAGCGCCAGAAAGCCGCACAGGTGGACGCTGTCGCCGGTGCAACCACCTCCTCCGAGCACTTCCGCCAGATGGCCGAGCAGCTGCAGAAGGCTATGGAAGCGGGCAATACCGACACGGTTTACCTTTCTCTTGAATAGACAAAATACTCCGATTTTATTTGTCTATTCTGCCAAGAAAAAATTTGTGAAGACGGGCAAAAATCGGCAGTCCGCAGCTTGCCGTGCCGGGGCCGCTCTGCTATTATTATATTGAGCATGGAAGCAGCTATCCGGCCGATTTGATACAAATTTCTTTTTCGCGCACCCTCCAAAAAGGCATGCGCACGGGAATATCGCGGCGGGATGAGGGCATCCCGCCCTACCGATTCACACATGAACATAAACATAAAACAGGGCGCAATTCTCCCGTTTATATCACAGGGCAGGTCATTTATCCTGCCCTTTACACATATTCATCTTAGGATGTTCTGATTTACTTAACTCCCTGCCTTTTCAGAGACGTGTTTATCCGGATTTTTCCCGCCTTACGGCAGAAAAAAACCTTTAATCAGAGCTTGCCTTACCCCGACATTTTCGAAAGGATCATGACAATGAAGCAGTGGCGTATACATAAGCGGCTGCAGGATTTCAGGAGCCGCCATACGATTTTTGCAGAGAAAAAGGTGCAGACGCTCATTTTAGCTGTGTTCCCTGTACTGATATCATTTCTGGCAGAGCTTGGGCAGATGGGCAGTATTACCCGGATGCTGGAGTTTTTGATGGAAAGAAGCGGCGTCTGTGTTTTCGTCGTCCTGATCTCGACGGCGCTGTTCTGGTTTTTATCCCTGCTGCTGCGCAGGACCTGGATTGCCGGGCTGATGCAGGCGGCGGTCTACATGGGGCTGTCGATCGGCGAATACTGCAAGTTCCGCTCCAGCGGCAACCACCTGCTGTTCACCGACCTGTTTATGCTGCGCAACGCCGGGGAACTGACCCGGTTCACGACCATTACGATCAGCGCACTGCTGATTGCCTGCACCCTGGCAGCGGCCGGACTAGTCTTTCTTTTGTGGATGTGTCAGGTGCAGATCCGGGAAAAGTGGCACGCACGCTGCTTAAAAGCGACAGCCGTCGGCGCCGTAACGGTCTGCTCGGTCGCGGTTCCCGCATTCTTTATGCCGCTCTCGACCGTCCTCGGCATCGACACCACCTACAGCTACAACACCTTCTCGGAGGAGGAGCGGTTTGAAAACAACAACCTTCTCGGAAACCTCTGCGTCTCCTTCAGCCAGACGGTGCAGTCGATGGTGACCGAACCGGAGGAGTATTCACCCGATACGATCGAAGAACTGCTGGAGGAATCCAGTCCGTCTCCGGCCGCTGACGCCGTCTCTCCGGAAGAGTACCCCAATGTGATCTTCATCATGTCGGAAACCTTCGCCGATTTCCGCGCCCTGGAAAACGTCGGGGATATCGGCGGTTCCTACACGGTGCTGGACGAGATCAAGGCGGAGTCGGACTGCGGCACGGCCATTGTCCCGACCTTCGGCGGCGGTACAGTGCGGACGGAATTTGAGCTGATGTTCGGGCTGCCGGTCAAGGCCCTGGGGAATCCCACGATCCCCCACGATCTGCTGGAAAGCGAGGACGAAGCGCAGAACACCTTTGCCTCGATCTACCACCAACTCGGCTACCGTACGACCTATATCCATCCGTATCTGTCCAACTTTTACGGCCGGGAGGAGACCTACGCCGAATACGGCTTTGACAGCCTGATCTTCCTGGACGATTTCACGGTGGAGCAGCACACCTTCCATGACTATGTGGACGACGAGACCGTCTACCGGCAGGCAAGTGCCGTGATGGACGCATCGAGTGGTCCCGATTATATCTACATCACGTCGATGCAGAACCATATGCCCTATGTAAACGACGGCAGCAAGGACGAATTTACCTACTATCTGGAAGGCATCCAGCGCAGCTGTCAGTCGCTGCGGGATTTTCTTGACCAGCTGTCTTCCCGGAATGAGCCGACCATCGTCGCCTTTATCGGCGACCATTTCCCCTATTTCAGCCCCGAAGACAATATCTACCAGCAGGCCGGCATGAACGCCGATAACTGCACCCGGCTCTATGAACAGACTTATCTTGTCTGGTCCAACTGCGGGCTGGAGGCAGGCACCGCACCGGCGGAGACGATTTCATCTTTTTATCTGCCCCATCTGGTTTATCGGGCTGCCGGACTGCCGGAAAACTCCTTTATCCAGGCGTTTCTGGACAAAATGGAGGAGCAGCCCTGTTATTCGGTCGCCAGCGACTTTTCCAACAACGACCGTCTGCTGGACATGATCACCTACGACCGGGTCTGCGGCGAAGGATATTCCAGCGACGAGGACATCCTGCGGCCTGTC
>CAMAJC010000229.1 GCA_945835425.1 uncultured Clostridia bacterium | reverse complement strand
GGCTGCTGAACGGCAAACGGGATTATCCCCTGCTGTTCGGGTCAATTGCAGAACAGGATGACACAAACCTATCATGAAAACAGCCCACTTTGCTCATGTGAGTAAAGCGGGCTGTTATTATTAGTCAAGGAAATCCTTAAGTTTTTTGCTTCTGCTGGGGTGACGGAGCTTCCGCAGGGCCTTGGCTTCGATCTGGCGGATACGTTCACGGGTGACGTTGAACTCCTTGCCGACCTCTTCCAGCGTGCGGCTCTTGCCGTCCTCCAGGCCGAAACGGAGGCTGAGTACCTTTGCTTCTCTGGGGGTCAGGGTTTTGAGGACGCTGTTGAGCTGTTCCTTTAAAAGGGTATGGGAAGCGGCGTCGACCGGGGACGGCGCATCGTCATCGGGAATAAAATCGCCCAGATGGCTATCCTCTTCCTCGCCGATGGGCGTTTCCAGCGAAACCGGCTCCTGGGATACCCGCAGGATCTCCCGGACCTTATCCACCGGCATATCCAGCTCTTCCGCGATCTCCTCGGCGCTCGGCTCGTGACCGTTCTGGTGCAGCAGTTGGCTGGAAACCTTCTTGACGCGGTTGATCGTCTCGACCATATGCACCGGGATGCGGATGGTTCTGGCCTGGTCGGCGATGGCACGGGTGATCGCCTGACGAATCCACCAGGTCGCGTAGGTCGAGAACTTGAAGCCCTTGGTGTGGTCAAACTTCTCGACGGCCTTGATAAGACCGAGGTTCCCTTCCTGAATCAGGTCCAAAAACTGCATCCCGCGTCCGACATAGCGTTTCGCGATCGATACGACCAGACGCAGGTTCGCCTCGCTCAGGCGCTTTCTCGCGTCGGCCGCGACCTTGGGGTCGTCGCTGGCCATCTTTTCCGCCAGCTCGTTTTCCTCGTCCGCCGTCAGCAGCGGCACCCGGCCGATCTCCTTTAAGTAGACCTTGACCGGGTCGTCGATATTGATGCCGTCGCTGGCGAAAACGGGGTCTTCCTCGTCCAGAACCGCCGCGTCGTCAAAGCCCAGGTTAATATCTTCATCGACATTGAGGTCGTCCAGAATTTCAATATTGCTGCTTTCCAGCGAATCATAGAACTTGTCCAGCTGTTCAGGGTCAAATTCCATCTCTTCGAGCGCGTCGGTAATCTCCTTCGCCGTGAGCTTGCCTTTGAGTTTCCCCTGTTCCATCAGTTCTGCAACCGCAGATTTTTTGTCAGCCATCTTGCTCTCTCCTTTATATTCGGAAAATAATCTATGGAAGCTCCGATTTATTTGGCTTTTCTCTTTTTCAGAGGTGTGTTCGCACGTTTTTTCCCCGCCGAAGGCGGGGAAAAACCTTTCAATCAGAGGTTTCCTATGTCAACGGGGCAAAACCCCGGATTGCGCTACTGTTTCCTCTGCCGGATCTGCTGGGCCAGTTTGCTGGCCTCGTCGATCGACAGGTCCTGCACCTTCTCGATCTCCTGTTTGCGGGAATAATCCTCCAGGGTGCGGATGTAATCCTCCAGCGCTTCGCGGGTCACGCTAAGCTGCTGCTCGGAAACCCGGGCGACGATGCCGGAGATCTGGTTCATCTGCCCTTCACTGAGTGCGCCGCCCAGCTCAGTCAGGGTACATTCCCCTTCCTGCTGGAGCCGCAGCATCGTGCGGTAGATTTCCCTGGTGTCGTCGGTGGAGAACATTTCCTCCGAGACGCGCCCTAAGATGTACCCGCCCCAGTCCGGGTGGAGGTAGAGGCAGCCGAGGATTCCGTCCTCCGCCATGCCGTTTGCGCGCCGTTTCCCGGCGTAGAGGTCCAGCCGGCCTGACTGAATATCGGACGCTTCCTTTTTGCGGGCAGCCCGTACCCGGCGGTTGAAAGCGGCGTCGATGCTCTCCCGGATGACCTCTTTTAAGGCTCCGGTCTCGGCGGCCAGCTTCCCGGCATATATTTCCCGCTCAATTTTATTGGGCACGGTGGAAAGATAAGCGGTCGCCTCCTGTAAATAGGCGCTCTGCTGGTCGGGTGCGCCGAGGTCATACTTCGCACGGATGACGCCGATCTGGTATTCCGTGACATTCCTTGCATCGTCAATGAGCATCTTGAACCGCTCGACGCCGTATTTTTTGATGAACTCGTCCGGGTCCTTGGCGCCCTTCATGTCCAGAATCCGCGTCTTCAGCCCGACTTCCTCCAGCAGCCCCACAGCGCGGTTGGTCGCCGTCCGTCCCGGCCCGTCGGAGTCATAGGCGATGATAATCTCCTTTGCATAGGTCGCCATCAGCCGGGCCTGCTCCGGGGTCAGCGCCGTCCCCAACGTCGCCACGACGTTTTCAAACCCGGCCTGGTTCATGGCGATGACGTCCATGTACCCCTCGGCGAGAATCAGCTTATCGCCTGAAACGTTCTTGGCAAAATTCAGGGAAAAAAGATTGCGGCTCTTTTTGAAAACCGGCGTGTCCGGTGAGTTGAGGTACTTGGGTTTTGAATCATCCAGCACCCGTCCGCCGAAACCGATGACGTTTTTGCGGATATCGATGATCGGAAAAATGACCCGGTTCCGGAAGGTGTCATAAACCGATTTGCCGTCCCTGCCGCGGGAAACGACGGCGGCCTGCAGCATCTGCTCATCCGAATAGCCCTTGCCGCGCAGGTAGTTTCGCAGATTGTCCCATCCGGGCGGCGCATAGCCCAGCCCGTACTTGGTGACCGTTTTGGTGGACAGTTGCCGCTGGCCCATCAGGTATTCCCGACCGGGTGCGCCCTGCTCGCCGCGCAGGCAGCTGTGAAAATAATGGGCAGCCGCGCGGTTGATCTCATAAATCAGCGGCTTAATCCGCAGACTCGGATCCTCCTGCTCCTCTTCCGGAAACGGAATACCCACCCGTTCCGCCAGAAAGCGCAGCGCCTCGACATAATCCAGGTGCTCGATCTCCCTGATAAACGTAATCACATCCCCGCCCTTTTGACAGCCATAGCAGAAAAAAGACTGAGAATCATGATAAACCGTAAACGAGGCCGTTTTTTCCGAATGGAACGGGCAAAGGCCCTTGCTGGTGCGGCCGGAGCGCTTCAGAGAAACGTAGGAAGAGACGATGGTTTCAATATCACAGCTCATTTTCAGCTGGTCCAAAAAACTTTGCGGTATAGCCATGCTCTCTTCCCCTTTCCGGCCATTTTATCCGGTTACAGCGCCGGAAAACCTTATCTATATAATGATACCCCAAAAAAGTGAAAAATCCTTTTTTTCCATGGATATTTTCTATGTTTTTTTGCGGCTCGCCTTATTCCATGTCGCAAAACCGTTCTTCGACCAGTTCCGGCACCACTTTCCCGGCGCTCAGTTCGGTCAGTTCCTTCGTAAAGGCTTCTGTTCTGTCGGCGCGGATCAGCAGCAGCATTTCCACGCTGTCGGTAAAATCGGTGTCGAGGGTCTGGATATTGTACTGGGGCAGCAGGTAGCCGATTTTCCCGTACAGGCTGTAATCGCAGGCGACGCTCAGGACATAGCAGGTGGTCATGTGCATTTTTTCCGCCGCTGCGAGGGCGATCCGTGCGCCCTTGGAATAGGCTCTTGTCAGCCCGCCGACGCCCAGCAGCACGCCGCCGAAATACCGCGTCACCACGATGCAGATTCCGACGATTCCCTCCTTTAATATGACGTCCAGCACCGGCACGCCGCCGGTACCCTGCGGTTCGCCGTCGTCCGAGCAGCGCCGGGTCAGCCCGTCTTTCAGCACATAAGCATAGACATTATGTCTTGCGTCCGGGTTCTTTTTCCGCACCGACGCGATGAAGCTTTCGGCTTCCTGTGCCGTTTCCACCGGCTGGATGCAGCCGATGAACCGCGACTTTTTCTCGATGAACTCGTCCTCCGCATACTCTTTAATCGTCACATAATCTCTCTCCATCTTCTCACCT
>CAMAJC010000228.1 GCA_945835425.1 uncultured Clostridia bacterium | reverse complement strand
TCTGGGAAGCGGCAGGGAAGCTGTGTCCCTCCAGATGCTCCTGCTGGCGGCAGAGATGGGAGGTGAAAACGAGGTCAGGCTCGACATTGCCCAGCAGGAAGGCTGCGCGCTCCGCTCCGGTGAGTTTATATTCTTTTGCAAGCATTTTTCCTAAGCGCAGATGGCTGTTTAACTGCATAATTCTGACTCCTTTGCTTCTTTATGCTATTATTGTACCCTTTTTCCTTTTAAGAACCAAGGAGCCGCAGGATTAAGATTCCTTTAAGAACTCCCGAAGAAAATTGAAATCCTCTGTAGCGGTCTTTTTCCCAATGCAGGCGGGAAAAACCCGAACGAACACGCCTGTCAAAAAGATCAAAGCCAAATAAACCAAAATTCCATAACCTGTACCAACTGTAATATTTGTATTAGTACAGTTAGATTATATCATGGGGATATATTGCTGTCAAGAGGTATTTCCATCGCTTATGCCAGCCAAATCTTTCTATTGCCAAACAAAAATGCTCTGCCGGAAACCCCGACAGAGCATTTTTCATGTACAAATTTATTTTTCCCCCGCGAAATAGGCTTCCAATCCGTCCGCCGTCGCTTCGGCAAACTTCTGGATGTTCTTTGCATCGGTGAGGATCGCGTTTTCAGTGGTGGTGGTGATGAAGCCGTATTCGATGAGGATTGCCGAGAACTGCTTGACGCGGGTGACGGCAAATTCCGAGAACTTATGGCCGCGGTTGACGGCGCCGGAGGAATAATCCATCGTCTTGTAAGCGGAGAAGATGTTGTTGCAGACGTTCTTCGCCAGATAAACCGACCAGGGATTGTTGTAATAGACCTCAACGCCTCTTGCGGAGGAGTTGGTGGGAGAGGAATTGTGGTGGACGGCTACATAGACCATCGGTTCCCAGTCGATCGCCGCAGCGACGCGGGCATACAGGTCGCCAAGATTTGTGCCGTATGTATCCAGCATATAAACCTCTGCGCCGCGGGACTCCAGCTCCGCTTTCAGGGCAAGGGCCTTGCGGTAGTTTTCTTCATATTCCTGCGTGCCGTTCACGCCGGCAGCGCCGGGGTCGAACTTGCCGTTTGTATAGCTGCCGTGGCCGGAGTCGATGACGATTCGCGCGCCGTCCAGCGAGGAAACAGGATTATAGAACTTGAGCTGCAGCTTGCCCTTGCCGGAATAGCTTGCATATGCGCCGTAATATGCGCTCTCCTTCAGCGTAAGCTCCAGCACGCACTGGGGAACGCCTTCAGCCGAAGTCCGGGTCGAAACCTTGGCGGCAGAGAAGCAGCTGTTTCTCGGAATCGAAATCGCCCCGTTGACGATGCCGGTCGTATAGTCAAAGACGATCTTGATCTTCTTGGGGTTGAAACTGCTGACCGTGTTGGTGACCGAGGACGCGTAGTTTACGTCCTCGACCTCGATGTTGAAAGGCACGTTCCACTTCTCGCCGAAGTCCAGATAGGTGCACTGCGAATCCGCCGACAGGCCGATCGAGGTGATCTGGTTTTCGCCCTGGCTGCCGGAGGACGCGGATACCTTCACCTTCGCGGCAGAAACCTTCCGTCCGGAAGCCAGCAGATAGATATCGTTGGTGTCCGGCCCGGAGACGACATAGTCAATCGTCCCTTCCGGGAGCTGATAATAATAAGGCGCGGCATATTCCTCGTCCCGATCGGATTCCACGGGGATAAACACATCGGCATATTCCGCCGTGACGGTCACCTGTTTGCCGGAGAAGGACTTTGCGCCGCTGATAGTCAGCATATCGCCGCTCACAACACCCTGCTCGGTATCGCCCACGTCCAGCATGTCCATCGTCACCGCCGTAAAGCTGCCGCCGACGCGGGTCTGGGATTTGCCGTCCAGCGTCGCGGTCGCGGTGATGCTGCCGAGGTTTGCGCCGTCAGCAGAGCTGGGGACGGTGTATTCGCCCTCAAACCATCTGCTGTCCTCATCGGCATATTCCCGTGTCGCCGAAAGCTTGACCGTTGTGCCGCCGATCGTGACCGATACCTTTGCGTCCTCATGGGCCAGCACCCGGATCGTCTGTGTGGTGCCCACGACAGCCGACTGGGCCGTCCGGGGCTGCACGTCTTCAATGATGCGGGTCATCGTCGCTTCACCGGCCGCCGCCGTAAAGCTGCCGCAGGCAATCATCACGGCGCTCAGCACCGATACCGCCTGCATCATTTTCCATCTTTTCTTCATCTTTACTCCTTTCCAGCTTTTTGAAAAAAGCTGGGCAAAAACTTTCTTGTTCGCCGCGGCCTGGTTACCCCGTGGGTAACTGGGCGAGACTGTTCGTCAAGCTCACAGTCTTCGGACCCTGCGGCACGCTCGGTTGATTTGTGAAAATATATCCGACACTTTGTAGAGAACAGATTTTTCCGTTTTGCTGGTTACATACAAACTCTCTAATAATAAATGTTGCAAAAATTAAGGGGTGACCATCGTTTGCCGATGGCACACCCCCGGTCCATTATTCGGTAAAATTACTGCAAAAGCGCGGTGAAATTCTTCTTTTCCAGCTCCATAGCGCTGTTGGGGGAGACAAAAATCTGCTCATACCGGAAGAGAATGGTGCCTTCCACGTTGTCATAACACCGGGAAAGGTCGATCTGCCGGGCGAGGATATTGGTATAACTTTGCCACTCGGTCTTGCCGGAACCGGCGTAAGCGTCCGCATTGCCGGCCTTATATGCCGCCAGGCCGATGCGCAGGGAAACGCCGTCCGCAGTCGTCATCTGGCTCCACTGGCGCAGGGTCTTTGCGTAGTCCGCCGTCGCGTGCTCAAAACCGTAGTAAATCTGGGGCGCCAGATAATCGCAGTAGCCCTCATGGGTCGCCCAGTATTCCACATCGGCATAAATCAGTTCATAGTTCTGGCTGATAATCCCTCTCGGGCTGATGCCGAAGGTGCACGCCGGGTCAGCCGCCTTGACTGCGTCGTACATTTCCCCGACAAGGGTCGTGATGTTTTCACGCCGCCAGTCGGCCAGGGACAGGGAAGTCCCGGAAGCGCGGTAGGATGCCTCGTCATAGTTCGCCGGCAGGGAAGAGGGGTAGAAATAGTCGTCAATATGGATGCCGTCCACGTCATACCCGTCGATAATCTCGGTCACGCCGTCGATAATCAGCTCTCTTGCTTCCTCCGACGCGGGATTTAAGTACAGCCGTCCGTTGTAGCTGATGAGATTTTCCGCAGCCGCTTTCGGGTCGTCGTACCACTGCCGCACAGGGTATTCCGGTGAAACTTCCTGAATTTCATCTGTCGTCATCAGCCGCAGGGGATTGACCCACGCCTCAAAATCCAGCCCCATTTTATGAGCCTCATCCACCAGAATCTCCAGCGGGTCAAACCCGGGCGAAACGCCGATAACGCCGGACGCATAGGACGACCAGGGGAAGTTTTCCGAAGGATAAAAGCTGTCGCCGTAAGGGCGAACCTGCACAATGACCGTATTCAGCCCGGCGTCGACGCAGTTTTGATACATTTCCCGCACCGACTGGGTAAACTGGCTTTCCGAACGCCCGGTAAGGATTTTCTGCAGATCGAGAAACGCAATCCAGATCGCGTTGACCTCGTCCTGCTGGGCGATGCTGGTGCTGGCGGCGCTGCTGGAGACTGCCGTAGCCCCGGCGAGCGTCCCGAGGACCTTTCCGGCCTCCGTACCTGCCGCGGACACAGGCGCAGCCAGAGATGAAGCTGTAAGTATGGCTGCTGCAAGACAGCTGGCTGTACGCAGCATCCTCTTTTTCTTCATGAATGTCACTCCTTCTATCGAAAAGCGAAACAGAGTATTCTGCCCGTTTTACTTGCTTTTTATATATATAAGTGTCACCAGCCCGGGAAAATGTTGCAAACTTCTTGACATTTTTCTAAGAAAAGCATATAAACT
>CAMAJC010000227.1 GCA_945835425.1 uncultured Clostridia bacterium | reverse complement strand
AATCGATATAATCCTGTTTTTGAATGTATTTGAAACGTAAAAATAATGAAAATTTTGCAAAATCGCACTTTTCTCCTATTTTCTGATACATTTGTACAGTTTCAGCCTCTCCGATTTGGACAAAATAGACTGTCAACAAACCGTCAACCTTTTTATGCAAAAAATCAATATTCCGCGCGGCACGGATAAATCTGGAAGATTCGCACGCACACGCCCTTTTTTTGCCCCGAAAGTTGTACATTCTGGCTACAGCAAAATCATTAAAAATTCTGCTTTATTTTTGCAACTTTCCTTTTTCTTCCAGACCATTTTATATAGGCAGTCTGAATGATCTGTCTGCGCTGCAAAGCTGCGGCGCAAAAACACGGTTTGCCCGGAAAGGAAGTACATTATGCAGCTCAGCAGTTACCTCGACCTGATCGCGGCCTATCTTCCCCTTGCCCTGATCGCCGTGGGAGCGGTCTCCCTTTTGTTTGCGGCAGGGTACCTTGTCATCTACAAAAAGCTTCTGCACGGCGAAAAACGGCTGCGCGCCGGGAAAATGGCGCCGGTCCTGGCGATGATGGTTTATCTGCTGTTTCTGGCCTGCATCACCCTCCTGGGGCGCACAGGAGCGCCTACGGGCATGAACCTGACGCCCTTTTCCAGCTGGCGGAAAGCGTGGTACCAGGCTTCGCCGTCCGAATGGCGCTACATCATCTTCAATATAATAGCCTTTATCCCGCTGGGGTTTTTATTGCCGCTGTGCAGCGGCTGGTTTGACCGGTGGCTCAAAATCCTGCTGTCGGGGTTTCTTTGTTCGCTGCTGATCGAAGCGAGCCAACTGTTGACCGGACGCGGGCTGTTCGAGACCGACGACCTGATCCACAACACCCTGGGCACGGTGATCGGGTACGGGCTGCTGACCCTGCTGCTGGCGTTGATAAACCACGGAGGGTACCGGAGAATGCGCCGGGCACTGGCAGGCCAGATTCCCCTTGTGACGCTGCTCGCCCTGCTGGGAGGGCTCTACACCTTTTACCAGTGCAAGGAGCTGGGCAACCTGTCCCTTCATTATATCGACCCTGTCCATCTGGCTGCGGACGCGGTCTCGGTTGACTGCGCCCTGCCGGACGTGCCCGAAACCGTGACCCTCTGCCGGGCGGAGGTGGGCAGCCGCGCCGACACCGATCGGCTGGCTGAAAAAATCTTTGCGCGGTTTGACGCGAGTGTTGACGCCGCGCGCACCGTCTATTATGACGATACGGCGGTCTATTATTCGAATGGCAGCGGGTTCTCCCTCTGTGTCGACTATGTCGGGATGAAATGGACTTTATATTATTATATTGTATATGACTGGACCGGGGCACCGGCGCCTGATGCGGACAGCGCACGCAACTATCTTGAGCAGCTGGGCGTCCGCATTCCCGCAGACGCCGTATACACGGCCGACGAGAAAGGCTTTTCCTTTTCAGCGGACATGCTGCAGGAGGACGGGCTGGTCTATCACGGCTCTGTCACCTGCCCGATGGCGGACAGCGGAAGAGAAACGTACATCCGCAGCGAAATGGCCGTCTGCACGCCGGTGCGGGAAATCAGCATCCGCACCCCTTCGGAAGCCATAGATGAGCTGCTGAAAGGTCATTTCAGCTGGGAAGGCGGCATCGACAGCCTTTCGGTGACCGGCATGGAGCTGGAGTGGGTCCTGGACTCCAAAGGCTATTGTCAGCCGGTCTGGCGGCTGGACACGCTGATAAACGGAGAGGCATGCGCTCTCCGGGTTCCGGCTCTGGCGCAGTAAAGCGGCTCTGCTGACGAAAAAAATCCCAAATTCCTTTAAAAAACTCCTATCTTTTCGGAGAAATATGTGGTAAAGTATAAATAGTAATCCATTTCTCATGTTCAGGAGGTTTTTTATATGGAACTGGAAAAAATCATAGAAAAAGTTTATGCCCTGGGCGTTATCCCGGTCATTAAAATCGACAACGCCGACGACGCCGTTCCCCTGGCGGACGCCCTCTGCCGCGGCGGCCTGCCGGCAGCCGAGGTCACCTTCCGCACCGCTGCGGCCGGTGAAGCCATCCGGCGGATGCACGCGGCTTTCCCCGACATGCTGATCTGCGCCGGCACCGTCCTGACCCCGGAACAGGCGGACGAGGCGGTCGCTTCGGGTGCTTCCTTCGTCGTTTCTCCCGGCCTGAACCCCGACGTCGTCCGGCACTGTGTCGAAAAGGGCATCCCGATCATCCCCGGCTGCGCAACCCCTTCGGATATGGAGCGCGCACTTTCCTTCGGGCTTTCGGTGGTCAAGTTCTTCCCGGCGGAAGCTGCCGGCGGACTGGCGGCGATCAAGGCCATGTCCGCGCCTTACACCCAGCTGCGGTTTATGCCGACCGGCGGCATCAACCCCGAAAACCTTCCCTCCTATCTTGCCTTTGACAGGATTCTCTGCTGCGGCGGCAGCTTCATGGTCCCGGGCGGACTGATGAAGACTGGCGATTTCGACGGCATCGCTGCCCTGACGCGGGAAGCCGTCCGGGCGGTACACGGATTTACGGTCAGGAGCCTGCCGCAAATGGGCAGCACTTCCCCGTTGTCCGGTCTGCTGCAGATGGAGGGCGACGCACTGCATCTGCAGGTCAGAAGCCTCAAACGGGCGCAGGCTTACCTTCATCTTATTGGATGCGAAACGGAAAATGGAAACGGTCAGCTGCTGATCAAAGCGGGCATGAGCTGCCCGGTCGTCATCAGCGAGAATTGAGGAGGTCGGCAACATGAAAACAGTAACTTTCGGCGAGATTATGATGCGGCTTGCACCGCCTGCGCACGGCCGTTTTTTACAGGCGGACCGCTTTGATATTGTTTATGGCGGCGGCGAAGCAAACGTCTCGGTTTCGCTGTCCAACTGCGGCCTGGAGACCGAATTTGTGACCGCGCTGCCCGACCACGAGATCGGCCAGTGCGCCGTCAACGCCCTGCGCCGCTACGGCGTCGGAACGGAGCATATCCTGCGCCAGGGCAGCCGTATCGGCATCTATTTTATCGAAAACGGCGCTTCCCAGCGGGCCAGCAAGGTTATCTACGACCGCGCAGGCTCCTCGATCGCGACCGCAAAAGCGGCGGACTTTGACTGGAAAGAAATCTTAAAGGGTGCCGACTGGCTGCATTTTTCCGGCATCACCCCGGCGATCAGCGCGGAAATGACCGCGGCGGTGCAGGAGGCCTGCGCGGCTGCAAAGGAAATGGGCGTTAAGGTCAGCTGCGACCTCAACTTCCGCAGCAAGATGTGGAGTGTCGAAAAGGCCCGGTCGGTCATGCAGCCGCTGATGCAGTATGTCGACCTGCTGATCGCCAACGAGCAGCACATCTCCCAGATTCTCGAGATCGACATCAGTTCCCTGCCCACCGAGGACACCAACCTGACCCGCGAGGGCTGCATCGCCACCGCAGAAGCGGTCAATGCCCGTTATCACATCCCCATGATCGCCATCACCCAGCGCCGCAGCCTTTCCGCCAGCGACAACAAGGTAAAGGGTATGCTCTGGCAGGAGGGTAAGGCCGCTTTCTCGGCCCAGCACCTGATGCACATCGTCGACCGGGTGGGCAGCGGCGACTCCTTCACCGCAGGCATCCTGACCGGCATCCAGAAGGGCTTCGGCCTGCAGAAAACCGTCGATTTCGCGGCGGCGGCCTGCTGCCTCAAGCACAGCGTCGAGGGCGATTTCAACCTCATGAGCGAAGGGGAAATCATGGCTCTGGCTGAGGGCGAAGGCTCCGGCAGCGTCCAGAGATAAACTGCATAAACACATAAAGAGCTGCGGGAAAAACTCGTGGCTCTTAGAAGTCGAAAAAGATATTCGCCTGTTTTTATGCGTTGTAGCGGCGACCTGCGGTCGCCACCGACATCAGCCAAACATCTAGTTTCTTA
>CAMAJC010000226.1 GCA_945835425.1 uncultured Clostridia bacterium | reverse complement strand
AAGACTCTCTCAAAATACTTTTTCGACAGCCTGACGCGAGACCTTTCTGTCCTGCGTTCTGATTTGCGGTTATTGCCCATCCCGCACATATTCCTGGAACCTGTCGCCCCGTTCCTCGAAGTTCCTAAAAAAGCCGTAGCTGGCGGAGGCAGGCGAAAGAAGGCAGACGCTGCCCTTCGGGGTCAGCGCTTTTGCCTTTTGCACCGCGTCCTGCAGACCGTCCGTCTCAATCAGCCGCTCCGGGTCAAAGCCCATCTCCCGCAGCTGCTCCCCGATCCGCAGCCCCGAATCGGGCATCAGAATCAGATACCGGGGATTGTCCGCCGGGCAGGAGAGCAGATGCGCACACAGGCTGGTGTAATCAATTCCTCTGTCCATGCCGCCCAGCAAGATGCTGCCGACGCCCTGATTTTTCAGCGCGTTCAGTGCGCCGATCGCCGTCTCGCAGGCAGTCGAAATCGAATCGTCATAATAGGAAACGCCGTCATAAACGCCCACCTTCTGCAGCCGGTGCGGCAGCGGAGAGAAGGTCGCAAGCGCCGCCATAAACTGCGCGTCGCTGACGCCAAACTGCGAGCAGACGCCGTACGCCACGCCGATATTATAGAGGTTATGGATGCCCTCCAGCTGGGTGCAGCCCTCCGGCAGCGGGAGCGTTTTCCCGTCAAGCCGGATTTCCCGGCCGATAATCTGCAAATCGGCGGAAGATATTCCGTCCGTCTGTTCCATCGTGAACCGACGCGCCTTTATTCCGGGCACGTCGTCCTTTTGGAGGATGTTGCAGAAATAGAGGTCGCCTTCCTCCTGGAAACGGCAGATATTGCGCTTGGCGTCGAAATAAGCCTCTTTGGTGCCGTAATGGTCGAGGTGCTCCTCAAAGAGATTGAGCAGCACCGCGATATGGGGCGAGACCCGGGTGTATTCCAGCTGGTGGCAGGAAAGCTCATAAACAATGATCGTCTTTTCCTCCACCTTCTCTGCCAGGGAAAAGGCCGGGATGCCGATGTTGCCCATCAAGAGGGTATCGGGGTAGACGCTTTTCAGAATGTGCCAGATAAGGCTTGTAGTCGTGCTCTTGCCCTTGGTGCCGGTGATGCCGATGACCTGTCGACGGTAAGCAGCGAGGAACAGCTCGGTCTGCGAGGTGACGCGGGAGAGGATTTCCGGCGATTTATCTTCCAGCACAATGCCGGGAGACTTGATAATCACATCGTATTCCCGCATTGTCTTCTGATAATCCGGCCCGAAGATGCCGCCGACACCTTCCGGCAGCGTCTGCTCCTTCCTGTCGGCCACGGTCAGGTCTGCACAGGGCAGCACCTCCCGGATCAGCGCCAGCGACGCCTGCCCTTCCCGGCCATATCCCAGCAGAAGAATCCGCTTATTCTGAAGCCGCCGCAAAACCTCTGCGACCGGCGCATTTTTGCTCAGTGCCATAGTACCAACCCTTTTTTCATATTTTCCAAGGTATCATAAACGGTAGGGCGGGATGCCCTCATCCCGCCGTGTCCGTGCCGCATGCCGATTGCCAAATGAATTTATCCGAGAATATCCTTCCAGCGTCCCTGCAGCTCCATTGTAGCCGTCCGCATCAGCATATCAAACCCATCGGGCAGCAGGTTTTCTTCCTGATAATAATCAAAATAGGTATTCCCGCGCGCCACCGTCTGCTCATAGAGAGCCGTCGCCTCAAAATACTGGAGCAAATTCGGCACCCGTTCGCCGTTTTCTTTCCGGGTCCGGATGCCCAGCATCATGGCGGTGCAGATTTCATCCCGGCTCCCGACACATTCAAAGGGCTTTTCGGGCATAATCCCGCTCAGTTCACGCAGCAGCGGAATCAGCTCTTCATCCTCCAGAATCTCCCTGCCGAAAATCGCGTGAATATCCTCATCCGAGAGAAACGGCGTCAGAATCAGCGCCACAAAGAGGCACTTGGCGCACTTCCCGCACCAGGAATCGGTCTTGGAGCCGGCGTTGCAGCTGCGGAAAACCGGATGGAAAGCGGTCAGGCCGGAAAAATACGCGGCGATCTGGAACTCGCTCCAGGGACGCAGCAGGCTGAAATATTTTACGCCGCTGCCGATATAGTCCCGCTGATACCGGTCAAAATCGGCCTCGAACTGGAAGCTCTTGGAATACTGGTGGTTGACGTCGCTCCCCTGAACGGTCGACTCGTTGGCGCTGGACTCGTTGGACAACACCACATATTCCTTGCCGTACAGCGCCGCCATCAGCACGCCAGAAAAGGCCACCAGCGCCGAAAAAGGCGTATGGCCGTTTAGATACCCGAGCTTATTTAAATCCAGCATATTTTTGTCCAGCGTCCGCTTGATGCCGATGATCTGTTCCCGGCTGTATCCGGCGGTCAGAGCGGAATTGTCGGTGGCGCCGCGGCTGTTCATCACATAGCAAAGGCTGTCCTTACGCATATCCTGCAAAAGGGTCAGGGTGACGATCGAGTCCTTGCCGCCGCCGACCGGAATCAGGCAGCCGTGCAACGGGTACTGCTCAGAGGCAGGGCCGGTGAAGTCCTCGCCGCTGCTTTTTATAGTCATAAAGTCATCAAAATCCGCCGGAATGCCGTTGCGATAGAAAAATTCGCCGAGCCCGGAGAGGTACTGCTGTTTCCACCAGTCGGCCTGCTCTTTGCTTATCCGTCCGCACTCTACCCGTACAACTTTCGGACAGGCGATCTTCCAATAGCTGACCAGTTCCACCAACCCCAGCGAGAAAACAAGCCTTCTGAAAACCCCGCTTTCCGGGCCGCAGACCGGTTTTGCCGGCTTCGGCAGCGTCCACTCCGGCGCAAAGTCCGCAAGTCCCGGCACGATGAAATGAAACGTCAGGCGGATGGTTTCCTCACTTTCCACAATCTCAAAGCTTCTATAGATAAATTCCGGGTAGGTTTCCCGGAAGAGGGTATATTTTTCTGTCGGTTTCATGCCCGGCAGCATTTCCAGCTGCGCCGGGGAAAGGATATTTTCGGTCATTGATCCTGCCTCCTTATCTGATTCATATTATATCAGATGCGCTGTAAAAATCAAAGGGAAATAAGCAGCAAAAAACCGGATGAATCGCTTCATCCGGTTTGATGGTGACCCGTGCGAGAATCGAACTCGCGTTACAGCCGTGAAAGGGCCGTGTCTTAACCTCTTGACCAACGGGCCATATGGTAGCGGTAACTGGATTCGAACCGGTGACACTTCGGGTATGAACCGAATGCTCTAGCCAACTGAGCTATACCGCCATATTGTCGTTTCCGCTTCGTTTTCTGATGTCCCGCGGAACGTTTATTATGATACCACAGAGTTTCCTGTTTGTCAACACCTTTTTTCAAAAAAATTTGATTTTTTTCTTCCATTTTCCCCCAGCCGGGCAGAATGCGGAAAAAAGCCCGTATTCTGCCCAACCGCAAACCAACTCATACGTTATCCTGTTCCGAGAAGCAGACCGGAATCGGGAACCAGGCTTTTTCCAGCGCGGGCTGTTTCCCGCAGACGCCCATCGTCCCGGTCGGCGCAAAAAGGAAGTCCATCATCTGCAGATGGGAAAGCCGGATATCCGCTTCCATGCCGTCGGGCGCAGGGTTTGCGGAGACTTTGCCGTCCTTGACCGTGATCTCGGTCTTGCCCTTTTCGATTACGTCAATGACATAATGCCCGTCCGGCAGCGGGAACAGGTCCGACTTCATCTGCATAAACGCTTCGATGACCGCGGGATAGTTCAGCACGTTAATTCCGTACCCGCTCGAAATGCTGCCCTTTTCGGCAATCAGGGTCAGGGCGTGAATCAGCTCTTTCTGATACGGCTGGGCAATGATCTCTGCACTTTCGGCCTCTGCCGCGTCAAACAGCGCCAGCACCGCCGGAATCGGGTCGCTCCAGTCGTTTAAGACAAACTCGTTGATAGCGCAGGCTCCGTACGCCTTGCTGATC
>CAMAJC010000225.1 GCA_945835425.1 uncultured Clostridia bacterium | reverse complement strand
AATTACAGCAGAATTTTGCTGCGCTTATTCCCCTTCTTTTTCCGCTTCCGGAACGGAAGTTTCCTCCGTTTCAGGGGTTTCGGGTGCTTTTGTCTCTGTATTTTCCGCTTCGGCTGCTTCAGCAGGCGATTTTTCCTTTTTCGCATCCTTCGCGGCCTTTTTCTCAGCGCGGATGCGGGCTTTTTCCTCTTTCCACTTTGCCTTATCGGCTTTCAGCTTCTGCAGCTCGGCATATTCCGCCTCGTCCTTCTCAAACTGCTCGGTATAGGCGTAGCAGCGGAGATAATTATCGTCATGGGCGGATCTGATCTTGCTGCGGATGATCAGCCAGGTGAGCAGACAGGCTGCAAACAGAAGACCTGCCAGCAGCTGGGAAACGCGGATCTTACCGATCATCAGCGAGTCGGTGCGCAGCCCTTCCACGAACATCCGCTCAAAGCTGTACCAGCCCAGATACATCAGGAAAATTTCGCCGTCAAACCGTCTGTGCCTGGAATAAATAAACAAAACGACAAAGCCGAGGATGCACCAGAGCGATTCGTAAAGGAAGCAGGGATGTACAGGAGCGCTCGCGTCCACCGTGATGCCCAGCTCGGTCAGGGCCATGATGTTTTTGCTTTCGGAAAGGTACGCGACGATCCGGTCGCCGGTCATGCCCCAGGGCAGGCTGGTATTGCAGCCGAAAGCCTCGCCGTTGATGAAGTTGCCCCAGCGGCCAAGACCCTGGCCGATCAGGAAGCCCAGCGCCGCAATATCCAGCACCGGCAGAACGTGCATTTTGTGCACGCGGGCGACGATGCCGCCGACCAGGAACGCGCCGATGATGCCGCCGTAAATGGCCATGCCGCCCTCCCAGGTGTGCCAGATGGAGGAAAGGTTGTCCTTGTACTGGTCCCAGGAGAAGATAACATAGTATACTCTCGCGCCGACTACGCCGCCGATCAGGCCGCCCAGAACGACGTCGACCAGCTTATCGGCATTGACGCCAAAGCGCTTGCAGTTTTTAAATGCCATGAACATCGCCAGCAGGATACCGACCGCGATGAGGATGCCGTACCAGGCGATGTGGACATTGCCGATGCTGAAAGCGATGGGGTTGATGTGAAACTCGAGGCCGAGTTTCGGGAAACTGACAGTATGCATGAACATACACCTACCTTAAAAGAGTGATAAATTATGCGCGGGGATGGATGACCGAAAGGGCCATGCAGGCCGGGTCAAAATCGGACCGGAGACGGCGCATGACATCCTCCGCCGTGATATCCGCCAGGATGCCGATCGACTCAAAAAGGGTCATGCCGGACATGGCCGCGCTGAGCAGGGCGGTCGCTGCGTCCTCGACGTCGTGGAGGGTGCGCAGCATCCGGCCATAGATCGCGTTTTTGCAGGCGAGGAAGTCCTCTTCGTTGATGCCGGTCTGCTTCAGCCGCTCGACTTCCTTAACAAGTGCCTGCTGGACCGCCTCGGGGTTTTCGGATTCGCCGCCGAAGAGCGAAACGAGGAAACCTCTGCCGCAGAAGACTTCGGTGCCGAAGGTCGAGTTGATGAGGCCGCTGTCCAGCAGCTGCTCATAGCAGGAGCTGGTGGAGCCGATCAGCAGCTCGTGGAGAATCTCCAGCTCAAACTGCTGGCGCAGGAATGCCTTTTCGCCGTCGGCAGGCTCCTGCTTATAGCCGATATAAAACTGCGGCATGGCGACGTCCATCGTGATATCCGCGCGAGGACGCAGCGCTTCCCGTTTTTCGCAGTAGGGCGCACGCTCGATCTCGACCGGCTCACCCTCCCGCAGGTTTTCCTCAATAATCCGGATGGCTTCATCAGGGTCGAAGTTTCCGGCGATCGAGAGGACCATGTTATTGAGATTATAGAAAACGTCGTAGCATTTGTAGAGCAGCTCCGGCGTGATCTGGGCAATGCTCTCCTCGGTGCCGGCGATATCGATTTTGACCGGGGAATTTTCGTACAAGCAGGAAAGCAATCCGAACAGCACCCGCCAGCCGGGCGAATCATCATACATCCGGATTTCCTGGGCAATAATCCCCTGCTCCTTCTGAACCGTTTCCTTCGTAAAATACGGGTGCTGGACGAAGGTCAGCAGCGCTTTCAGCGACGCGGCGAAATTGGAGGTGCAGGAGCAGAGATAACAGGTGCGGTCAAAGGAGGTGTAGGCATTGGCGTCGGCGCCGGTGTCGGCGAACATCTTAAAGGCGTCGCCGTCCTCGCTTTCAAACAGCTTGTGCTCCAGATAATGAGCGATGCCGGCCGGAACCGTCGTGAAGTCCGGCTCCCCTTTTTTGCGGAAGGAGACGTCGACCGAGCCGTAGTTGGTGCCGAACAGCGCATAAGCGGTCGAAAAGCCCTCCATCGGGTAAAGGAGAATGGTCAGGCCGGACGGGTGTTTGCACTGGATATAGGTCGTTTTGAGCCTGGGGTCGGTCAGAACTGTTTTATTCATCCGCTGTTTCCTCCTCTCCCGGGTCGCCCTCGGCGGTGCCGTTCAATAAATAAACCGTGTCCAGCTGCAGCATATTCGCAGCGGCAACGATCTCCTCGCGGGTCACCCGGGCCAGCTTTTCACACTGCTCCTCCGGGGTCTCCTGAATACCGAAAATCTTCTGGGCGCGGTAGTAGCTCTCGACCGAGAAGGGCGATTCCTCCACCGAACGGAAGGTGTTCTGGAGGGAAAGCAGCGCAAAGCGCATATCCTCATCGGTAAACTGACCCCGCTTCATCGCCTCAACTTCCGCGAAAATCGCCTCTTTCGCCGCTTCCACATTGTCCGGACGTACGCCGGAATCGATCAGCATCACGCCTTTGGTGCGGTCGAGGTTGGCGCCGCAATAGTAGCACAGGCTCTTTTTCTCGCGGACATTCATAAACAGCTTGGAGGTCGGCGTGCCGCCCAGAATCGCGACCATCATCCGAAAGGGGTTCAGCATCGAGCTGTCGGGGGTGATGTCCGCCCGGTAACCGATACAGAGCTTGGACTGCACCACCTGAAAATCATCCTGCACCTCTTTGACCTGAGCCCCGGCGGAGATGCTGCGCGGTTCCGGACGGGTGCAGGGGGTGCGGCCGTCGATAAAACCATCGGCAAAAGCCTCGGTAAACAGCGGCTTCACCGATTCGGCGTCGCCGGTGCCGACGTGGATAATCTCCACCCGGGCTGTGCGGAGGATCCGATCATAAGCAGCCGCGGCGGACTGGGGGGTGATCTTGTCCAGATCCTCCAGGAAACCATACATCGGCAGGCCCGCCGGTTCATCTCCCATCATCAGGCGCAGGGTGCGGTTGATGGCGTAGCGGCGCTTTTCGTTGATCTCGGCGCGGATGGAGTCGGCCAGGAATTTCTTCTGGATGCGGAAGGTGTCCTCCGCGAAGGCGCCGTCTTCAATAAGCGGATGGAACAGCATCGAAAGCAGCAGCTTCCCGCTCTCCATCAGCAGGTCTTCTCCCTGCAGCGCCATACCGCTGTCGATTGTCGAGACAGCGAGGGTAATCGACTGCTCGTCCCCGAGCTTTTGGATGCTGCTGCCGGCGATTGCGCCGTAGAGCAGGTTCAGCTTGCGGGAAAACAGCCGGTAGGTCGGATAATCCTTTGTACTTTTGCCCAGCATCAGCGACACCAGCGCGTTTTCCGTCACCGTCTCGCGGGAAAGCGGGACGATCAGGCTGACTGCCAGCAGGCTGGACTGGAACCGTTCCATCGGGATTGTGCCAAAGGCCACGCCGTTTCCGATGGACGAATATTTATGAGGATAAGGCCCCATGTTTATGACCATTCCTTTCTGTTTTTGCCGGCCTTTTCCTCCCGGCAAAGACGCTACTGAAAAGCGCATTCCGTGCGCATCAGACTGTCGAAAAACTCACCTTTTATGTTTTCATGAAGTGTGAGTGCTTATCGGAAGGTTCTCAGGGGACGCCCTCTCTTACAGGGCGTCCCC
>CAMAJC010000224.1 GCA_945835425.1 uncultured Clostridia bacterium | reverse complement strand
TGGCATAAATTGAAGGAATGAAGAGAATGGAAAAATGGAAAACGCAGGTTTTGCCGCCGGATGAGGAAAATATCCGGCTGGCGGCAGAGCTGCTGCAGCAGGGCGAGGTCGTCGGCATCCCGACCGAGACGGTTTACGGGCTGGGCGCAAATGCCTTTGATGTGGACGCGGTCGCGAAGATTTTCGCAGCGAAAGGGCGTCCCGGCGATAACCCGCTGATTGTACATATTGCGTCGATGGACATGCTGGCGCCGCTGACGGTCGATGTGCCGGAGCTGGCGTACCGGCTGGCGGAAAAGTTCTGGCCGGGTCCAATGACGATGATTCTGCCCAAATCCGACCGGATTCCCAACGAGGTTTCCGCCGGGCTTTCGACCGTCGGCATCCGCTTCCCCTCCCATCCGGTCGCCAAGCGGCTAATTGAGGCTGCGGGACTGCCGATCGCCGCGCCCAGCGGCAACCTGTCCGGACACCCGTCCCCTACGACGGCCGGACATATGCTCCACGACATGGACACCCGCATCCCGATGATCATCGACGGCGGCGCCTGCACGGTCGGGCTGGAATCGACGGTCATTCTGGTCAAGGAGGACCGGGTGCGGCTGCTGCGGCCAGGCGGCGTTACGGTGGAGATGATGGAAGAAATCTGTCCGGTGGAGATCGACGACGGGGTTTTACATTCTGTCGCGGAAAACGAGAAGGTCGCTTCTCCCGGCATGAAGTACCGCCATTATGCGCCGGTGGCCGAGGTGACGATCGTCGAAGGCTCTCTCCCCGCTTTCCGCGCGTTTGTGGACAGTCAAAAGGGCGAAGGCGTTTACGCGGTCGTCTTTAACGGCGAGGAAAGTGATATGCCGGTTCCGGCGCTGTCCTTTGGGATGGAAGACCAGCCGGAAGCGCAGGCGCACCTTTTATTCGACCTGCTGCGGCAGTGCGATGAACTGGGCGCCAAAAAGGTCTTTGTCCGCTCGCCGGACAGGCATGGAATCGGGCTGGCGGTCTATAACCGGCTGCTGCGGGCAGCGGCTTTCCATATCGTCAAGCTGGAAGGATAAAGATGGGTATGCAGATACGTTACGGCGGTTTGGGCGACCTGCCGCAGATTTTGGAACTGACGGAAGAGCTCCATCAGCTGCATCATCAAAACCGGCCTGACCTTTATAAGCCCTTTGACCGGGAAGCGACGGCCCGTTATTTTCAGATGAGCGCCGAAGACCCCGACCATATCTATCTGCTGGCGGAAGAGGATGGACAGGCGCTCGGCTATGCCCATATCATCATCCGCGAGCGAAAAGGAAGCATGGTCATGACCGACCGGTGTACTTTCCTGATCGAGGAGATTGGTGTGCGGGAAGGATACCGCCGCCGCGGCATCGGACGGGCGCTGCTGACAGAGGTACAGTGTTTAGCAGGGATAAAGGGCGCAGATGCCATTGAACTCTGCGTCTGGGCATTTAATGAAGATGCGGCGGCTTTTTACCGGAAAGCGGGATTTCGCGTGCAGCGCAGCATTTTGGAGCTGACTGCCGATACGCCACAGGAGGCAAAAATTGAATAAAAATAAAAAAAGCGGGCCGCTGATCGTCGGCCTGACCGGGCAGACAGGCGCCGGAAAATCGACGGTGACGGAGGCCTTTACCAAAAACGGGTTTGTCCTTCTCGACTGCGACGCGATCACCAGAGAGCTGCAGCAGAAGGAGGAAGTGCTGGCGGCGCTGGCGGCTGCTTTCGGCAGCGAGATTCTGCTGGAAGATGGGACGCTGAACCGCAAAATGCTGGCGGCAAAGGCGTTTTCCGAACCCAAACAGACCGAAAAGCTAAACGGCATCATGGTTCCGCTGATCAAGGCGGAACTGGAAAAACGGATTGCGGCTGCACAGGCGAACGGCAAGCGGTATATCCTGCTGGATGCGCCGACGCTGTTTGAAAGCGGCGTGGACAAGATGTGCGACCGGAAGGTCTCGGTGCTGGCATCGGAGGCGGTGCGGCTGCAGCGGATTCTGACGCGGGACGGCATCACCGAGGAACAGGCGCGGATGCGGATGTCCGCCCAGCAAAAGGACGCTTATTATACGGTGCGCTCCGACTTTATCCTGCGCAACAACGGGACGAAGGAAGAGCTGCTGAAAGAGGGAGAGGAACTCGCCAAATCCCTGACCAAGACCGAAAATCAGGACTGGAAAACTGCCCTGACGACGTTTATTGCCATTGTTCTGATCATTGCTTTGATTTCCGGCCTGTATACCTTTATCTACCGCAGGCTGTATCCGCGCCATTATACCGACACGGTCACGGCTTACTCCCAACAGTACGGTCTGGAAGAAAGTATGCTGTACGCGATCATCCGCACAGAGGGCGCGGAAAGCGAGGAGCAGATGGCGGAAAAATTTGACCTGCTCATTTCCATGCGGGACGGAGAGAATGACTATACCCTGCTGGCGGAATACTATGCCGGGAAGGACGCGGTGGATGAATGGCTGCAGGACGAGAGTTACAGCAGCGACGGCGTCAATCTGAAGGCGATCCCCGACGAGGAGACCCGCAATTTCGTGGACAGTGTGCAGCAGGCACAGAAGATTTACGATAATATCTATAAACGATAATCTGAGCAAACGCTCTTATTATAACTGCTTCAATATGAAAGGATGTTGTTTCACAATGGCTTCTGCTAAAGAACTCAAACAGAAATTGCTTTTTAACAAGAAAAACGGCGGCCTGCTCCTCACGGAGGAACAGATTAAAGCTGCCGATGTCTTCGCGGAAAGCTACAAGGCGTTTCTTGACCACGGCAAAACCGAACGGGAATGCGTCGATGAGACGGTCAAGCTGGCTGAAGAAAAGGGCTATGTCCCCTATGACCCTGCAAAAAAGGTGCAGCCCGGCGACAAGGTTTACCTCAACAACCGCGGCAAATCCCTGATCCTCTGCCATGTCGGCAGCGAACCCCTGGAAAAGGGCCTGCATATCATCGCTTCTCATATCGACTCTCCCCGTCTGGACATCCGGCAGGTTCCGCTGTATGAAAACACCGAGCTGGCTCTCCTCAAGACTCATTACTACGGTGGCATCAAGAAATATCAGTGGGCTACCATCCCGCTGGCGCTGCACGGCGTGATCGTCCGCAAGGATATGGAAAAGATCACGGTCGCGATCGGCGAGGACGATGGCGATCCTGTATTCTGCGTCACCGATCTGCTCCCCCATCTGGCGGCTGAACAGATGAAACGCTCCGCGGCTGAGATCATCAAGGGCGAGGAACTGAACATCCTCGTCGGCTCGATGCCCTTTAAGGACGACGAGGCCAGCGAATTGGTCAAGCTGAACATCGCTTCGATCCTCTTTGAGAAATACGGCATTGTCGAGTCCGATTTCCTCTCGGCAGAGCTGGAAGTGGTTCCCGCGTTTAAGGCCCGTGATATCGGCTTTGACCGCTCGATGATCGGTTCCTACGGCCAGGACGACCGCGTCTGCGCCTATACCTCCATCCGCGCGCTGCTGGATGCGGAAGAGACGCCCGCAAAGACCCAGATGGTGCTGATCGCCGACAAGGAAGAGATCGGCAGCTGCGGCGCAACCGGCATGAAGGGCGCGTTCATGCGCTACTTTGTGGACGATCTGGGCGCTCCTTACGGCGTTGCAGGCCACACGATTCTCTCCGCTTCCCAGTGCCTGTCCGCGGACGTCGGCGTCGCTTTTGACCCCACCTTCCCGGACGTGGTCGAACCGATGAACTCCGCCTATATGAACTACGGCCCGGTCGTCGTCAAATTCACCGGCTCCAGAGGCAAGGGCGGCTCCAATGACGCTTCGGCTGAATACATGGGCGAAATCAGAAAGATGCTCGATGATAACGGCATCATCTGGCAGACCGCTGAGCTGGGCAGAATCGACTTGGGCGGCGGCGGAACGGTCGCGGCTTATATCGCCGAGCTGGATGTGGACACGATCG
>CAMAJC010000223.1 GCA_945835425.1 uncultured Clostridia bacterium | reverse complement strand
GAACCCCGTACCTCGAAGAACCGATGAAGGCTTTTACCGACCCAAAAGTGACCCATATTGTCACGGTTTCCGCCTCGCAGACGGGCAAGTCGGAATTTGAACTGAACTGTCTCGGCTACATCATTGACCAGGACCCCGGAACCATCCTCTATGTCCAGCCGACGGTAGAGGAAGCAAAGAAGTTTTCGCGGCTGCGTATAAGCCCGATGATCAAAGAGTGCCGCAGTCTGCGGAAAAAGGTCAGCAGGGAAAAGGGACGGGACGCGTCCAACACGGTTTTGAACAAATCCTTTCCCGGCGGTTCGCTGATTATCATCGGTTCCAATGCGCCGCAGGCGCTGGCGTCGACCCCTGCGCCCTACATCATCGGAGACGAGATGGACCGATGGGCGAAAAGCGCCGGTAAAGAGGGCGACCCCTGGGAGCTGGCCGTCACCAGACAGACGACCTTCCCCAAACACAAGGCGCTGGAGGTATCGACGCCGACGGTAAAAGGGGACAGCCGGATTGCAAAATCCTTCGAGAAGGGGACGCAGGAGCGATGGTGCCACCAGTGCCCGGACTGCGGGGAGTTTATAAACATCCAGTGGGGACACATGAAGTACGAGTACGACACGATCCCAAACGGCACGCAAAAGACATATGAGGCAAAAGAAATCCTCTGGGAATGTCCCGTATGCGGGACGGTGCACGAGGAAGCCGAAATGCGCAGGCAGCCGCAGAAGTGGATCGCCGAAAATCCCGGCGCTATCAGCAAGGGTGTGCGGTCATTTTGGCTCAACGCATTCTGCAGCCCATGGACAAGATGGATGTCCATTTTACAACGGTTTCTGGACGCAAAAGGCGATCTTGCAAAAATGCAGGTCATCTACAACACCCTGTTCGGTCTGGAATGGGAAAACAGGGGAGATATGCCGGACAACGACGGCTTGCAGGCCAGAAGAGAACATTACGAAGCCGACCTGCCGGAAGGTGTACTGCTGCTGACCTGTGGGGTCGATACGCAGGACGACCGGCTGGAATATGAGGTGCTGGGGCACGGGAGAGGCTGGGAAACATGGGGGATTCAGAAGGGCGTCATTCTCGGGCGACCGGACAGAGAAGACAGCGACCATGTTTGGGCGAACCTCGACGCGATTCTCGACCGGGTATGGAAATTCGAAGACGGGCGCGGGCTGCGGATTGCGCTGACCTTCATCGACTCCGGCGGCCATTACACCAAAGAGGTCTACTACCAGTGCGGATTGCGGTTTCACAAGCGGGTTTTCCCGATCAAAGGGCGAGGCGGCGAGGGCGTACCCTTCACCCAGCAGCCGAAAAAACAGAAGATCGAGGTCAACCGGCAGAAGATCGGCGAGGTCTGGCTCTACTCCATCGGCGTTGACGCAGGGAAAAGCCGGATCATGCAAAACCTCAAGGTGCAGTCGCCGGGACCGCGATACTGCCACTTTCCCATAAACGAAGGGAGAGGATATGACGCGCGGTATTTTGACGGGCTGTTATCGGAGCATCTGGTGCTGGAAAGCACAAAATCAAGCACCAAATGGGTATGGGAAAAGCTGCCGGGGCACCAGAGAAACGAGCCGCTGGACATCCGCAACTATAACCTGGCAGCGGCAGAAACGCTGATTCCCGACTGGGACAAGCTGGAGCGGGAGCTGATGGAACAGGAACCGGGCAGCGGCGGGCCGGATTTGGCAAGACCGGCACCCAAAAGACGGCGGGTCATTAAGAACCGGGCTATCGAAGATTACTGAAAAGAGGCGGCGGCATGAAGAAAACAGAACGGTTAAAGCTGCGGCTGGAAGCCAAAGACCTGGCATTACAGGAAGCGTACAAAGCCTATCAGTCGCTGCTGTCAGGCAATGTGCAGCGGTACATACTGGGGAGCAGAGAGCTGACAAGGCTGGACCTGGCAAAACTCAGCGCGGAAATAGACAAGCTGGAAAACGAGATCGACCAGCTGGAAGCGGAAATAAACGGCGGCAGCAGGCGGCGGGCTATTGCTGTCCTGCCGCGTGACTGGTAACAGACCGGCGAAAGGTGGTGAGCATAATCAGCAAAAAGCAAGCGAAAGTCAAAGCCCCGCATATGAAAGCGGAAATTATGAGAAGTCCTGCGCCGGGTATGGAAAGCAGGGCGGTAAAAGTACGCAGCAGCGGAGCGGGCGGCATGAGCGGCGGAGTCGGCGGGAAAGCGGGAACGCTTACAAACAGCGGATACTCAGAAGCCGGAGCCAGCGCGGTCAAGCGCAGTATGCGCGGGATGCCGTCGGTTTCCATCAGCGCGAAAGAGGACATCCATGACAACCTCCGCACACTCAGAGGGAGAAGCCGGAACCTCTATATGTCGGCGCCGCTGGCGACCAGCGCGATCAACTTAAACCGGACAAACGTTGTCGGCACCGGGCTAAAGCTCAAAAGCACGATTGACCGGGAAGTTCTGGGGCTGACGCAGGAACAGGCGGCGGACTGGCAGAAAAAGGCGGAAGCAGAGTTTCGGCTTTGGAGCGAAAACAAAGAGATGTGCGACGCGCTGGGGATGAACGACTTCTACCGGCTGCAGGGGTTGGTCTTAATCAGCAGCCTGTTATCGGGAGACGTATTTGTCCTCATTAAGCGGGAAGATGAAACAGCTCTGCTGCCGTACAGCCTGCGGCTGCATGTGATCGAGGCCGACCGGGTGCGTACTCCCTGCAAGGATGCGTCCTTTATATCCAGCATGACGACCGGAAAGGCCGAAAACGGGAACTTCATCTACGACGGAATCGAGGTAAACGGGAGCGGGAAGGTAGTCGCCTATCACGTTGCGAACAACTATCCCTTCCAGTTCACCTATACGGACAACAAATTTGTACGGATTCCGGCCAAAGGAAAAGAGACGGGACTTCCCAACATCCTGCACATTATCACACCGGAACGGCCGGAGCAGTACAGAGGCGTTCCGTACCTCTCCCACGTCATAGAGCCGCTCCTTCAGATCAACCGGTACACCGAAGCGGAGATTCAGGCGGCGATCGTACAGTCGTTCTTCACGGCCTTTGTCGTCACGAAAGAAGACCCGACCGAGTACCCGTTCGGCGAGGCAATGGAAGATGGCGCGGTACCGGATATCCGGTCGGGAGAAAACGAGTACCAGATGGGGCCGGGAACCATCAACGTCATGGCACCGGGAGAAGATATCAAATTCTCCGCACCGACCCATCCGCAGACCGGATTTGATACCTTTGTCAAGGCGATGGCGCAGCAGGTGGGCGCGGCGCTGGAAATCCCGCAAACGGTCCTGATGAAAGCTTTTGTCTCCAACTACACAGCAGCGCGAGGCGAACTGATGGAGGCATGGAAGGCGTTCAAAACCAGGCGGGAATGGCTGGCGGACGATTTCTGCCGGCCGGTGTATGAGCTGGTCATCACAGAAGCGGTGGCAAGAGGAAGGCTCAGTGCGCCGGGATTCTTCACTGACCCGCTGGTCAGAAAAGCCTACCTCAAATCGGAATGGATCGGCCCGTCGCAGGGACAGCTCGACCCGAAGAAGGAAGTCGAAGCGGCGATCCTCAATGTCCAGAACGGTTTCAGTAACCGCGAAACGGAGGCAATCAAGCTGTCGGGCAGCGAGTACGCAAGCAACGTCGACCGGCTGGCAGAGGAAAACCGTAGGCTGGCGGCGGCGCTGGAGCCGTTAAACCGCATGGAGCAGGCAGCGTTTCCCGATGAACCGGAAGAGGACGATGAGGACGAGCAGACGGAAGGAGATGAAGGACAGCAATGAAATGTTACAACATGGCCAAAAACGCGGACCATACAGCCGTACTCACGATGTACGGAGAAGTCGTGCAGTCAAGACCTATCGACTGGTGGACAGGGAAGCCGGTAGACGGTGACTACATCTGCCAGGATGAAATCATCAAAGAACTGGACAACCTGGACGGCGTAACCGCTCTCACAATCCGGCTGAACTC